>DASWTR010000468.1:0-3404 GCA_036402035.1 Sphingomicrobium sp. | reverse complement strand
GTAGGGGAATAGGATGCGCCAGCGCCGCTCGCCAATCCGCTCGACCCAGCCGGCCAGGTCGCGCTCCGGGTCGCGGCCATATTGATAGGCCCGGGTCTCGTCCCCCAGCACCATCGTGCCGAGGAAAACCTGCCGCAGCTGATCGGCCGGGTAAATCGTGCCGTGGTGCCGCTGCGATCCGGACAGCTTGTCGAAATGCTGCTGCACGCCCTGCTGGCTGATGCGGCAGCGGAACGCAGGGTAGGCGATGAAGTTGAGCAGCCCTTCGCTCTTGGCGCCGACCTTGATCACCCGGCAGCGATAGTCGCCGTTCGGGATCGATCCGCCAATCGCGGCATCGGGATCCAGCAACCGGCCCTCGCGCTCGATATCCGCCGCGTGGCCGCCGGCGCGGGCCTGCTCGAGTGCCCGGCTGAACGCGGTGCGCCATCCGCGGAGCCGATCGCGATCAGCGTTGGTCGCGGCCGCCTGCCAGCCCGGGGCCGGTGATGGCGCCTGCGTGGTGGTACAGGCTGCCATCGAAAGCGAAGCGAGGAGAAACAGCGTCCGCATGTCCGCAGCCTAAGCGGCGGTCCAGCCGCCGTCCATCGACAAGTTCGCGCCGGTAATCGATGCCGCCCCCTCGCTGGTCAGATAAAGTGCCAGGCTGGCGACCTCGTCCACAGTCACGAACCGCTTGGTCGGCTGGGCCGCCAGCAGTACGTCGTTCATCACCTGCTCGCGCGTCAGGTTCCGCGCCTTCATCGTATCGGGGATCTGGTTCTCGACCAGCGGGGTCCAGACATAACCGGGCGAGATGCAGTTGACGGTGACGCCGTCCCTGGCTGCTTCCAGCGCGACGGTCTTGGTGAAGCCCGCGACGCCATGCTTGGCCGCGACATAAGCGCTCTTGTTGGGGCTGGCGATCAGGCTGTGCGCGCTGGCGGTATTGATGATCCGGCCCCAGCCTCGCTCGCGCATTGCCGGCAGGGTGAGGCGCGTGGTGTGGAACACCGCGGTCAGGTTGACCCGCAGGATCGCCTCCCATTTCTCGGGCGGAAAATCCTCCACCGGCGAGACGAACTGGATACCGGCATTGTTGACCAAAATGTCGGGCGCGCGCAGCTCATGGGTACAGCGCTTGACCATTGCCTCGATGGCGTTTGCGTCGCCAAGGTCGGCGCCATCGTAGAGGACCTGGGTGCCCGACGAGACTTCCAGCTCGCGCCGGACCTCCTCGATTTCCTCCGGATCGCCGAAGCCGTTGATCATCAGGCTGGCGCCCTCCAGCGCGAAGGCCCTGGCGATGGCGAGGCCGATACCGGAGGTCGAGCCGGTGACCAGCGCGGTCTTTCCCTGAAGCTTCATATTCGCCGAATCTCCTTTGGCGCTGCTCTCGCGGCACGAGCTTCCGATTGCAACCGTAACGACGGTGGAGCATTGGAGGGACAAGGCAGGAGAGTGACATGCGCCTCGGCGACGCACCCGAAAGCAATAATTTCGAAGATCGAACCGGCGGCGGCGGAGGCGGTCTGAACCTCGGCGGCGGGCTGGGCATGATCCTACCGCTGGTCGCCTCGCGCTTCGGAATCACCGGCATTCTGATCCTCGCGCTCGGCTATTGCGTGCTGACCCAGTTCGGGGGCGGCGGTTTGCTGACCGGCGGCGGGGGAAGTGGCGGAGGCGGCGGCAAGTCGACCTTGTCGCCCGAAACCCGCCAACTGCTGACCGGCGTGCTGGGGTCGACCGAGCAGGTCTGGGGGCAGGTGTTCCAGCAGGCGGGGTCGCAATACCGACCGACGACCCTGGTCGCCTACACCAATTACGATCAGTCGGGCTGCGGCGCGGCGCAGGCGGCGATGGGCCCATTCTACTGCCCGTCCGACCAGCGGATCTACATCGACCCGGCCTTCTTCAACGAACTGCAGCGCCGGTTCGGCGCGCCGGGCGACTTCGCCCAGGCCTATGTCATCGCCCATGAGGTCGGCCATCATATCCAGAACCTCGAAGGCACGCTCGACAAGGCCCAGGCGGCTCAGGCGCGGCTGGGCAAGGCCGAGGGCAATCAGGTGCAGGTGGGCGTCGAGCTCCAGGCCGACTGCTACGCCGGCGTCTGGGCCAAGCGCTCCGGCCTGCTGGAGCAGGGCGACATCGAGGAAGGCATGCGGGCGGCCGAGGCGATCGGCGATGACATGCTGACCCAGGGCAAAGTCTCGCCCGACAATTTCACCCACGGGACGTCGGCCCAGCGGCAGGAGGCTCTCAACCGCGGCCTTTCGACGGGCAATCCGGCGAGCTGCAACTACGCCAGGTGAGCCGCCGAGCGTAACGTAAGCGGAGCATAGCGAGCGTCGTTCCGTGAGAGACGGCGAAGCCCGGCCGGCGATCGGCCGTCGGCCGTGTCGATCGACGGCCCGGATTCGCTGCGCGCCGGCTCCCCGGCGTCTGGGTGGAAAGCGAACATTCGGAGCTTCGCTGACTGTTGAAGCTAGGGCAGATCGACGCCCCCCAAGCCCGCAGGGCAAGGGATGCCGAAAATAACTATCGCATACGATTTAATCGCACTTGACTATTCGATCCGTTTCGCATATTTGCATCGCATCCGATTTAATCGGCTACGAGATAAATTTTCAATCGAAAGGAACGAACATGACTGCCAAGACCATCTATTCCGGAACCACACACAATGTTGGCGGCGCCAACGGCTACACCCGCAGCGCTGACGGCTTCCTCGACATCCAGCTGTCCGACCCTCACCCCGCTGCAGAAAACTTCTTCGGCGCCGCCTGGTCAGGCTGCTTCATGGGCGCGATCGGCGTTGCCGCTGCCCAGAAGAAGATCAAGCTGCCTGAAGCCCCGTCGGTGGACGCCAAGATCGACCTGCTGATGGAGGGCAGTGAGTTTTTCCTCCGTGCCAAGCTCGACGTGACCGTCCCTGGCATTGAAATCGAAACGGCCCGGGAGCTGGTCGATCTCGCTCACGAGATTTGCCCTTATTCGAAGGCCACCCGCGGCAATGTCGACGTCGAGCTCAACGTGCTCGAGCCGGCATACGCCTAAGCTGACGAATTGGCGGGACGGCGCAAAAACACGCGCCGTCCCGGCCCTTCCGGTTCAATCGGATGCGCCTTAGATCGGCTGCAGAATACGACAGAGGATTAAATGGCCCGCAATTCGACGATCGGCACCAACGAGCTCGGTGAGTTCCTCTGCTTTGCCGTCTATTCGGCGAACCTGGCCTTCGGGCGGGCATACCGGCCGATCCTTGACAAGCTGGGCCTGACCTACACCCAATATGTGACGCTGGTCGCATTGAGCGAGAAGGAAGGTCAAACCGTCGGCGAACTGGGGGACAAGCTGTTCCTCGAGTCCAACACGCTAACGCCGATCCTCAAGAAGCTCGAGCAGCTGGGTCTTGTCGATAG
>DASWTR010000467.1:0-4797 GCA_036402035.1 Sphingomicrobium sp. | reverse complement strand
TCGCGCGCATTGTCCGCATGGAGCTGCATCAGCTGCTCCGCCGATTGGCGAACCATCTGTTTCAGATGTTCCGCCTCGGGATCCGCCGCGAGCAGTTCGAGGCAACCGAAGGCGGCAAAAGCGCGGGCTCTGGGCGCCGTCAGCTCGGCAGCGACCGGCAGGCATTCGTCGAACAGCTTTCTGGCCCAGCCGCGAATCGACGGCCATGGAGCCTGCGCAGCAGTCAGTCCGAGTGCCCAGATCGTCCGTCCATTGCTGTCCTCGGAACCGCACTCCTCCAGCCAGTGGCGATCATAGCCCATGAAATTACGGAAGCGGCGCCGGTCTGCGTTCCACCCGTGCTGCAGGAACGCCGCATATGACGGGGCCAACGTCGCCGCGCGGCGGTCTTCCCCGCGCCGCACCATCATCATCAGCGCCCGCGCGTTGTCATCGATGCAGTAACCGTGGTTGCGGTCGGGTACCGAATAGACCGCATGCTGGATGATCCCGACCGCGTCGCTCATCCGTTCGATCGCGTCGAGCGGAAGCTGCACCGGCTTCGGCGTTTCCACCTGCGCGGCGACCAGACGCGGTTTGGCCTTCACGCGCGCCAGCGATTGCTCGACATTCCTCGCCCACAGCATGGAGCGTCCGCGTTGATAGGCAGCACGGCCGATCCTCAGCCGTCGGTCATCGTCGTTGAGCAGCTCCAGTGCAGCGTTCGCGAGTGCCTGGGCGTCGGATGGCGGCACCAGCAGTCCATGGTCTTGTGCCAGAATCTCTTTGGCGTGCACGTAAGGGGTGGCAATGACTGGTTTGCCAACCGCCACCGCATAGCTGAGCGTGCCCGACGTCGCCTGGGCCATGTTGAGATAGGGCGTTACGTAAAGGTCGGCCGCCTGGAGCATGTCGAGCAGCTCTTCCTGCTCGACGAACCGGTCGACGAAACGGACATGGTCGTCGACACCCAGCGCGCGCGCGAGATCCATCAGCGACCGCCGGTGCCGCTCGCCCTCGTCGCGGACGAGATTGGGATGGGTGGCGCCGACCACTTCGTACAGCGCCTCCGGATGCTCGCGAACGATGGCCGGCATCGCCTCGATCATGTGGCGGATGCCCTTGTTGGGAGCGAGGAGGCCGAAGGTCATCAGCACCTTCCGTCCCTGCCAATCGAATTTATCCTTGAGGTCATCGGGGTCGCGCAGCGGACGGTCCGGCACACCGTGCGGAATGACCTTCACCCGGTCGCCCGACAGGCCGTAGCGCCGCTTCATCACCTCGGCGCCCATTGCCGACATGACGATCGTCCGGTCGGCCCGCGCAGCCAGGCGACGGAGCACCTCGTCCTGTTCCGGATTCGGCTTCTCCAGCACGGTGTGCAGAGTAACGATCAGCGGCAGATCGGTCGCGCAGACCAGTTCGAGGATGTGCGATCCTGCCAACCCGCCGAAAATCCCGAATTCATGCTGAAGCCAGATCGCCTCGGCCCCGCTTGCCTCGATGCGCTCGGCCGCCTCGTGATAGGCGTCGAGCGATTGGGCGTCGATCGTGTGAATGCCGCTGGGGTAGTAGACGCCGGAGTCGTCATCCATCGCATAGTGGTCGAGCCGCATCGCGGGGAAGCGCTCGCGAAGCGCATCGGCCACATGGCTGGTGTAGGTGGCAAGCCCGCATTTGCGGGGCAGGGCGTTGCCGATCAGCGCCAGGTGCCCGAACGGCGCCGGGCCACGGCGGGCGTCGGCAGAGCCATCGCCAACATCGGGAAGAATGTCGAAATCAAACATCACGCCTCGACTTCCATGAGCACAGGAAAGGATGCGCGACCGAAACAGCCGCCCCCTCGTCCTTCCCAACGAACCGCGACGGCCCAAGTTTCCAAACATATGTTAGCAAGCGCACAATTTTGCGCGTCGCAGCATCGGCTTTTCGGCTTGGCCGCGATCGGCTAGTGCGCAGCTCCATGAACGCCACATTGGTCACGGCTGAGGGCTGGTATCCGGCCCGTTGGCGTGGGCACCCTGCCCGTCAGATGCCGGCTTATTCCGACGAAGCGCAGCTCCGCGACGTCGAGGCCCGGCTGGCGGCAGCTTCGCCGGTGATCGCCATCCCCGATGCCGCCCGGTTGCGGGCGGCGATGGCCGAACTGGCCGAAGGGCGCGGTTTCCTGCTGCAGGGCGGCGATTGCGCGGAAAGCTTCGACGACCCGGTCGCTGAACAGGTCGCCGGGATCAGCGGCCTGTTTGACGCGATGGCGGGCCATTTGCGACGGGCCGTCCACGGCCCGCTGATCGAAGTCGCGCGTATCGCCGGCCAGTTCGCCAAGCCGCGCAGCGCGAACGAAGAAACTCGCGACGGCGCGACTCTTCCCGCCTACCGCGGCGATATTGTCAACGGCATTGAATTCGATGCGTCGTCGCGCCGGCCGGACCCCGCCCGGATGATCCGGGCTCACATGCAGTCGGTCGGCACCGCTGCCAGCCTGGCGGCGGCACGGGGCGCTGGCGCGCCGATCTTCACCAGCCACGAGGCACTGCTGCTGCCCTATGAGGAACCGCTCACTCGGCGCGATGCCGCCGGCGGCTGGTGGGCGACTTCGGGCCATATGCTGTGGCTGGGAGATCGAACGCGCCAGCTCGACGGCGCCCATGTCGAATATCTGCGTGGGATCGAGAATGTGGTTGGGGTCAAATGCGGCCCGACGCTCGAACCGGAGGAGCTGCTTCATCTGATTGATCGGCTCGATCCACGGGGACGCGCGGGCAAGCTGGTGTTGATCGGCCGTTTCGGGGCGAAGAGGATCGGCCAATCGCTCCCCGCGCTGATGCGGGCAACGAAAGGGCGCGCTGTGATATGGGCGAGCGACCCGATGCACGGCAACACGTCGATGGCTGGCCAGCGCAAGGTCCGCCGGCTCCCGGACATCCTGGCCGAGATCGACGCCTTCTTCGCTGTCGCCAAGGCGGAAGGCGTTCATCCTGGCGGCGTACATTTGGAAATGAGCGCGCTGGACGTCACCGAATGCATCGGCGGGCGTGGGCCGGCATCGATCGACGAACTCGACAAGAATTGGCTGACGGCCTGCGACCCGCGCCTCAACCGGACCCAGGCTATCGACCTCTCCGCCCATGTCGCAGCGCTGATCGGGTGAAGCTGACGGCGAGAGCCGGCGGGTCGCTCATCGGCGAAGCCGCGATCCCGGGGGACAAGAGCTGCTCCCATCGGGCTCTGATCCTCGGCGCGATGGCCGAAGGCGAGACGCGTATCTCGGGCTTACTGGAAAGCGCGGATGTGCTGGCGACGGCACGGGCGATCGAGGCTTTCGGTATTTCGGTCGAACGCACTGGTGGCGACTGGATTGTCCGTGGCGGGCAATGGGGCACGCCGGCTGAGCCGGTCGATTGCGGCAACAGCGGCACGGGTTTGCGGCTGCTGATGGGGGCGGTGGCCGGGATGCCCGGCGTGCGTGTGACCTTCACCGGCGACGCCTCGCTGTCAGTCCGGCCGATGAAGCGAGTGACGGCGCCGCTCGAGCGGATGGGTGCAATCGTCGAAGGTGGAGAAAGATTGCCAATTACGGTCGAGGGCAGGAGGCTGGGCGGCATCGCGCATCGCAACCTGCCGGCCTCGGCCCAGGTCAAATCGGCAATTCTGCTTGCCGGCCTCGGTACGGACGCGCCGGTTTCGGTGAACGAGCCGGTCCCGAGCCGCGACCACAGCGAAATCATGCTCGCCGCGTTCGGTGCCGAGGTGGCGGTCGATGACACGCCTGATGGTTGGGCTGTCTCGCTTGGCCAGCGACGGATGCTCAAAGGCCGTGGGCTGATGATCGGCGCCGACCCATCATCTGCCGCTTTTCCGCTGGTCGCCGCGGCGATCCTGCCGGGGTCGGACGTCATGGCCAAGGGCATGATCGTCAATCCGCTTCGAACGGGTCTTTACGAGACGTTGGAAGCGATGGGCGCCGACATCAGCCTGTCGGGCGAGCGCATTCAATCGGGCGAGATCGTCGCCGACATTCGAGTGCGTCACGTGCCGCTGGCGCCCTGCCATGTTCCCGCCGAGCGGGTTCCGTCGATGATTGACGAAATCCCCGCGCTGGCCGTCGCCTGCGCCGTTGCCGACGGGGAAAGCGTGATCGAAGGGCTGGCTGAGCTGCGCGTCAAGGAAAGCGATCGCCTCGGCGCGGTGGTCGCCGGATTGACGAGCTGCGGCGTGACCGCGCTGGCCGACGGCGACGCGCTCCGCATCTTCGGCCGCGGAAAAGTGCGCGGCGGTGCCAGCGTCGCGACGCAAGGCGACCATCGCATCGCCATGGCATTTCTGATGCTCGGCCTCGCGGCCGAACAGCCGGTCGAGATTGACGAAGCGGAAATGATCGGCACCAGCTTTCCCGGCTTCGTCGAGGTGATGAAGGGACTCGGAGCCGACATCGGATGAGCATCAACAGCTTCGGCCATCTGTTTCGCCTGACCACCTGGGGCGAGAGCCACGGGCCGGCGATCGGCTGCGTTGTCGACGGGTGCCCGCCGGGGTTGGTGCTGGATGAAGCCTGGGTGCAGCGCTTTCTCGACCTGCGACGCCCGGGGACGTCGAAGAATGTATCGCCCAGGCAGGAACCGGACCAGGTTCGCATCCTGTCGGGCGTCTACGAAGGCCGCACGACCGGCACGCCGATCGCTATGATGATCGACAATGTCGACGCAAGGTCAGCCGATTATCCCAAGGATGCGCCCTACCGGCCCGGCCACGCCGACTTTGCCTATGACGCAAAATACGGGTTTCGCGATCCGCGCGGCGGAGGGCGGGCTTCGGCCC
>DASWTR010000466.1:0-8191 GCA_036402035.1 Sphingomicrobium sp. | reverse complement strand
GTCGAGGCCGGGCAGTTCGACGCTTTCGAAACGGTACAGCGGACCTGGAATGGCCGACAGCTGCACGACCAGCTGCTCACCGGCAGCCTCGATCGCCGGTTCGACCGTGGCGTCGTAATAGCCGTAGCTGCGGAGCAACTCAGTCAGCAGCTCGCCATCCGCGCGGGCCCGGCGATCGATCTGAGCGGCATTGGCCCGCTTCTCCCGATCGCCCCTGAGCACTGAGCGTTCGTCGAAGCCAAGCCGGACTTCCTCCGCTTCAGGCAGCCCCTCGATCCCGCTCAGCCGCCAGCTGTAACTGCGAGTGGCACTGGCGTCCTCGATCTTCTCGGCCGCTTCCTCTGTTGCCTCGGCCGCCGTTTCCGGCTCGACCGCCTGCACTTCGGGCGGAGGTTCGGGATCGGGCTGGTTAAGGTCCGGCCAGTCCACGCCGAGATCGGGCATCGGATCGAGCGGTGCCGACGGGTCGAGCTCGGCGGGATCCCGCGGCAATGTCTGAGCGCAAAGCGGCGCCGCGCCGATCGCTAGCGCGGCGCAACCCGTAACCCATTGAAATGCGGCCAACCGCCGGACGCGACCCTTGCCCATCAAGGAGGGAGCCTAGCATGCCCCTCGGCGGACGCCACCTCCCGCGCGCAGGCAAAACGGCGTAAATTTAGTGGATTGTGCCGCGAACTTCCCGATCGGACAGGCTCACCACGACCCGTTCGATCTGCCGCCAGTGGCAAAAGCGCAGCACATTGCCCTTCTCGCGGCTAGCCTCGGCCCGCGCCGCGGCTTCGAACCCGGCGTCGTCACCATAGGTCTCCAACAGCAGTGCCGCGTCCGCGAGCGATGCCCGGCCGTTGATGAAAGGCGTGTCCATGGACTGGCCATAGCTTGATGCGTCTTGCGCTTTGGGTGACAGACAAGGTCAACGGTTCGTAAACCATGTTTTCGGGGTCACTGGCGCGCTTCGGCGCGATCTGCCATTCGCGGCGGATGCAGAAGCCCCGAACGCCCACCGCGGGCGGCATTTTCCTGTTCCTTGGTCCGGTGATCGGTGTGCTTTACGGCATCGGCCGGGGAGAGCCGATCCTGTGGATGCTTTACGGGTTCGCGGCGGGCGTCGCCCTGGCGGCGCTGGTCTGGCTCATCGATCGGCGGAAACGCTGATGTCGAAGTGGTATACTTCCTCCCGCGTGCCGAGCTTGTCATAAAGCGCGACGGCCGGTGCGTCAGGCGGATCGGCCTGGACATAGATCACCCACGCGCCCTTTTCCCGAGCGATCGGCTGCAGCGCCTCGATCAGCGCGGTCGCCACGCCGCGTCGCCGGTGCTGCTCGCGAACGGCGAGGTCGTAAATATAGATTTCGCTCCGCTCGGCCTCGAACTTGACCAGCTCATAAGCGGCAATCGCCCCGACCATCTCGTCGCCGATGCGCGCCACCAACGGGATGAATTTCGGATCGGCGAGAAGCTTGCGCATATGATCCCGGCTGGGCGGCGGGCCGTGGTAGCCCTCCTCCCCGAAAACCTCGCCGAATAATTGGTTGGCGGCTTCCATAACGTCGACGTCGTCCACGCCCGGCCGGCTTATCCCGATCATGCGATTTTGCGTCCCGTCCAAATCACCCGGCCGATACATTCGATTTCATCCAGCCCGCAATCGGGCAGATCGCTATAGGCAGGATTGTCCGACTGCACCGTCACCCGCCGCCCGACCGGGTGGATCGCAAGTCGCTTGACGAGCAGCGTTCCATCGACGCGCAGGACGTAAATGCCGTCGCGCAGCCGCTCGCCGGAGTCGGCAAGATCGACCAAGATATCGTCCCCCGCGCTAAGCGTCGGAGCCATCGAATCGCCTTCCACCCGGATGACCGACAATTTGGATGCCGGCGAAGCAGTGAGCGATTTCAGCCAGATCGGATCGAACGCAAAATAGGGCTTGGCGCTTTCTTCGCCGGGAATTGCGCCAGGTCCCGCCGATGCGCGCACCGGCACGCGGGCAACCGGAACCAGTTCGCCCAGCTCCGCCGCCGGATCGTCGGGCAGGCCACCGAGCATCGATTCGGGAACTTTGAAATAGCGGGCCAGCGTACGCCGCTCGCGCTCCTTCAACTGCCGCGGTGTGCCCTTTCTCAGATATTGCTGGATATAGGCTTCGTTGCGGCCAATCAGCCGCGACAGCGCGGCGAAATTCTCACCACGCTCTACGCAAAGCTTCTCCAGAACCTGCCGAGCGTCGTCCGTCATGGCTGCACATTAACCATAGGAAAATTCCTAGACAAGTAGGAAATGCATTGGAAATGAAGTGAATGCCGAGTCGCCGATTGATGGGGACAATCTGCCGTGCGTTTGCTTCGAGAAGTGGAGAAATTCCTGAAAAACAGCGATATGCCTGCGGCCCGCTTCGGGCGGGAGGCGGTCAAGGATCCGCGCTTTGTGTTCGACCTTCGCAGAGGGCGCGAACCAAGAAAGCGCACCGTCGAGCGGGTACGCGCCTTCCTGGAGACATGTCGATGATGAAACTGGCTTTATCTCCCGCGGCGGCCGGCCTGCTGCGTGCGCTGATCGGCCGGGCAGGCGTCGACCGAAATAGGATTTTGCTAACCGAGTTTCGCTCAACCGATTGGCAATCGCTTACCTTCATAGGCGAACGGCATGAAATGGAGCTACGCATATCGCCGCCAGAGGCGGACCTCATCGCCCGCCGACTGACCGATGGCCTGGCGGACGCCGAGTTTACGATCCCCCGACAGATCGTCGCCGATATCGGGCTTGGGCGCGCGCCATCGCGCAACCGTGACGGATCGGTCACGTTGCACATCGAGGCACTGACGATCACCGAGTGAATTAGCGCAGGGAGGCGCGAATGTTCGCCAAAGCGGCGTGAAGCGCGGCGCTGGCATCAATCGGCGAAGATGGCTCGACAGCCGCCGGCGCGGCCTCGACCGGCCGCCTGCCTTCCCCCAGATATTCCGTGATCCGTTCGACCAACTCTCCGGGAGTAGGCTCCTGCCGATCGAAAAGCCGGACCACACGCGAGTCGGGCGCGGCATCGATCAGCGGATCGGTCAGCTCGAGCAGCTCGTCCTTCCATTCAAGGAGCAACTCCTCAAGCTCGGCTGCTTGAGGCTCGACAGCCGCGGGCTGAAAATCAAACGCTGCGGCAGCCGGTTTGCCTACCCACCGCAGCAGGCCAGAACCGGCAAGGAAGCACGCTATCGCTAGGCCGCCCGCCTGAATAGCCGATAGCCCCAACGCTCCGCCGGCCCATCCCATGGCCACCGCCAGGCAAAGGGGCGCGGCCCATTCGACCAGAATTTCCACCGGATGCTGCTTTGCCGCCACGTTCATGGCGACGGTTTAGGGCAAATTGCTTGCCAAGCGGTTTAACGCGCCTCGATCGCCTCGATCAGCGCGGCGGTGAAGGCGGGCACGTCATCCGGCTTGCGGCTGGTGACGATATTGCCGTCGGTCACCGCCTCCTCATCGACCACATGCGCGCCGGCGTTGCGAAGGTCGGTGCGGATCGACTGCCAGGCGGTTGCACGCCTGCCGCGCAGCACATCGGCCTCAACCAGCAGCCATGGTCCGTGGCAGATCGCCGCAAGCGGCTTTCCCGCCTCAGCGAACTGCCGAATCAGGCTCACTGCCCGCTGATTCATCCGCAACTGGTCGGGATTGCCGACACCGCCGGGCAGCAGCACCGCGTCATAATCGTCCGGATTGACCTCATCGATTGTCAGGTCCGGCGCGATCCGTTTGCCCGGCTCGTCGTGGACCGTTGCCATAATCTCCTGCCGCGTCGGCGAGGCGAGACTAACGCGCGCCCCTTTGCTCAGCAGGATTTCGCGCGGGCCGAACAGCTCGCTTTCCTCGAACCGGTTGGTGGCCATGATCAGCACATGGGCATCGCCGATGGCAGGCATTTGGTGACCCTCAATTCGTTGCGCGTGGGGAACCGTCCGGCGGCCCCGCCTTTATGCTGCGAACAATGAACGAACAAACGAAAAGGCTGCGCCACAGCAGCGACGAGGAACCTGGCTATACCCGCAAGCGCGTCGGCCGCGCCTGGGCCTATTTCGACGAGGATGGCAAGCGGATCACGAACCGCCAGGAGATCGACCGACTGAATGCGATCGGGCTACCGCCGGCTTATACCGATGCGTGGTTCTGCAAGGATCCGAACGGCCACCTGCAGGCCACTGGGACCGACGCGCGGGGGCGCAAGCAGTATCGCTATCATCCCGATTATCGCGCACGCCGTGATGCGTCGAAGTTCGACGGCTGCCTGGAGTTCGGAGAGGCGCTGCCGAAGATCCGCCGCAAGGTAGAGCGCGACCTCAAGCGCCGGGCACTCGACAAGGATCGGGTGGTCGCTGCGGTCGTTCGGCTGCTCGACCAAGAGAAGGTTCGGGTCGGCAATCCACAATATGCCAGGGAAAATAAGAGCTATGGCGCCACCACCCTGCTCTCCCGCCACCTGCGCAGGACCGCCGGCAAGCTGAAGATGCGCTTCGCTGGCAAGCATGGCATCGTCCATGAAGTCACGGTCACCGATCGCCGCCTGGCGAACGTTGTCCGCAAATGCGAGGACCTGCCCGGTCAGGCGCTGTTCCAGTATATCAATGGCGATGGCGTGCCGCAGGCGATCACGTCGGGCGACGTCAATGACTATATTCGCGAGGCAAGCGGCGGCGATTTCACCGCTAAGCATTTCCGTACCTGGGGTGCCAGCGTGATCGCGTTCGATCAGCTGTTGCGCAAGGACGAGGATAAGCGGATCAGCGTCAAGACGGTCGTCGAACCGGTCGCCGAAGCGCTCGGCAACACGGTGGCGATGAGCCGCAAGGCTTATATCCACCCAACCCTGATCGAAGCGACCAAGGATGAGCCGCGCGACCCGCTGGGCGGCATGGTCCGGCCCCGCGCCCGCAAGTGGCTGTCGAGCGAGGAAGTGGGGTTCCTGCAATTCCTGAAGAAGCGCCGTCGCTCCCGGCGCACGCTTGGCAAGGCAGCCGCTTGAACCTCGCCCCCGTCGCCGCCACAAGCGCGCCCATGAAAAAGATCAATGTCGCCGCCGCTCCGCGCGAGATCGGAAGCGTGTTCGAATGGGTTGTGGCCAACCTCGAAGGGCTGGCGCTCGGCGCGCTGGTGGCGGCGGGGATTGTCGCGCTGATGCTGGTGATGCGCTGGATCGGGCACCGCATCGTCGCCTCGGACCCTGAGAATTTCCGCTGGAAGGGCATCATCGGGCGGGTACTGTCCAAGACCACCATCTTCTTCATGGTGGCCGCGGCGATCGACATCGTGGTCAGCTACACCAGCATCCCGCCCAAGCTCGCCCGCCTAGCCGACATATTGTTCATTGTCGCCGCGGCCTTTCAGGCCGCCATCTGGGCCCGCGAGATCATTATCGGCGTGGTCCGCAGCCGGGTCGGCGACGATCCCGGCGCCTCGACGCTCGGCAATGCGATGGTCATCATCCGCGTGCTGGTCAGCGTCGCGCTATTTGCCATCGCGATCATCGTCATCCTCGACAATCTGGGCGTCAACGTCACCGCGCTGGTCGCCGGCCTTGGCATCGGCGGCATCGCCATCGGCCTCGCCGCACAGGGCATCTTCTCCGACCTGTTCGCGGCGCTGTCGATCGTGTTCGACCGCCCGTTCCGCCGCGGCGACGCGATCCGCTTCGACAATACCACCGGCACGGTCGAGCGGATCGGCCTCAAGACCACTCGCCTGCGCTCGCTGACCGGCGAGCAGGTGATCATGGCCAACACCAAGCTGCTCGAGCGCGAGATCCACAACCTTCAGCTGGCATCCAGCCGCCGCATCGCGGCACCGTTCGGGGTTGCGCTGGACACCGCCATGGACCGGCTCGATCGCATCGCCGAGGTCGGCGAACAGGCCGCCACGAGCCGCAAAGGCTGCAAGTTCGTCCGGTGCGTGATGGTCTCGCTCGGCTCGTCGAGCCTCAATTTCGAACTGGTGTGGGACGATCGCTCGATCGACAACAACAAGCTGGCCGAGAACCGCTCGGCGATCCTGTTCGAGCTGCTGAAGCGGCTGAAATCGGAGGGAATTGAGCTAGCAGTGTCCGCCGCCGCGCCCGCTCCGCCGCCGCCCCCACCGGCCGCGCCGGCGCAAGCCTAGGCCTTGCTTTCGCCCTCGGCTGGTTCGTCACTTTCGGCTTCCGGCACTTCGCCCTTACCTGTCCGGCGCTTGAACCAGGCCCAGGCCGCGGCGGCACCGGCCAGAATGAAGACGAATCCCTTCTTCAGGATCAGCAGCAAAATGCCGACCAGGCCCAGTTTCTTGGCCACCGCCACGCCCGCGCCGGCCGCGACCAGTCCGGCCAGCCCATATTCTGCCGTGGCGTCGGTCGACGGATCATAGTCGGCGTAGCGTTGACCGGCGCTGAGCTGGACGGTCTTGGCAAGGTCCGCCGCCGCCGCCTTCACCACCGGCAGATGATCCATTGAGTCGACCATGTTCATGCTGAGCACGCCAGTCCGCGCCAGGCTACGAACGTCATAATTCAGCGTGTTGTGATCCTGACCATCGAACTTGATGTTGCGCGCCCAGATCAGCGTCTTGCTGGTCGCATCATAGGTCGGCGCCTGCGCCCAACCGACCGTCACGCTGCCGGAATAGCCGGCTTCGCGCGCAGCCTTGTTCGACTCCTCCTCGCCGGCCTTCATGTCAGCCAGCACCTGGTCATAATCCTGTTCGGCCGCATCCTCGTCGCTGATGTGGCCGGTATCGTCATAGGTTATTACCGCGCCCCACGCGCCGTCATAACTGGTCCTGCCCTTGGGAAAGACCATGCCAAGCACATTGGTGACGGAATCGGGCGGGTTTCCCCACCCTTCCGTGAGCACCCGCTTGGCGTCGGCCGCCGGCAGGAAATAATAGCTATCACCCAGCTTTAGGCTCGCATGCGCGCCCGGAACCTGGATTGTTCCGCTTTGTGGCCGGAGCGACGCTTCGAACTTCAGCACCTTGGCCCGCACGTCCTCGGGCAATTCGGCCAACGCGGCCTTGGCCTCCGGCCCCAACGGATCGGCAGAGAGCGCTGGCATGGCACAAATCATCAGACCAGCTACCGCCAGGCGCAGAATAGTGGATCGTTTCACAAGCTCCCCCCTTTGCTTCCTCGACCTTATTTCCCCCAAACGGCCAAAACTGTCAGATTCAAAGGAAGGAGAGTCAACGCGACCATCGCGAATCCCGCTTGCCGTAGCGTCGGGGCAACAGGGCTTGTCACGAGCTTTTGCCCAGGCCTAGGACAGTCGCCGATGCCCCTCGCCACTCTTGACGAAATCCGCGCAAAAGTCGGTCAGCCGATCGGCGTTTCCGACTGGATCGAGGTCGCCCAGGGGCGCATTGAACAGTTCGCCGACGCGACCGACGATCATCAGTTCATCCATGTCGATCAGGAGCTGGCGAAGCAAACACCGTTTGGCGGGACCATCGCCCATGGCTTCCTCAGCCTGTCGTTGCTGAGCCGCATGGCGGCCGATGTCATGCTGATTCCCGACACCACCAAAATGGCGGTCAATTACGGGCTCGACCGCGTCCGCTTTCTCGCTCCGGTCAAGTCCGGCAAGCGGGTGCGCGGCCACTTCACACTGGACAGCGCCGACGAGAAGGCACCCGGCCAGTTGCTCTTGAAACATCAGGTCACGGTCGAAATCGAAGGCGAGGAGAAGCCCGCCCTCACCGCCCAGTGGCTCGGCCTCATCTTCACCTAGGAGAACCCAAAATGTCCGTCCGCGACGCCGTAATCGTCTCCACCGCCCGCACCCCGATCGGTCGTGCTTATAAGGGCGCCTTCAACGCCACCGCCGGCGCCACGCTTGGTTCGCTGTCGCTGGCTCCCGCAATCGAACGCGCAGGTATCGAGGCGGGCGAGATCGACGATGTCGTCTGGGGCTGCGTGCTGACCCAGGGCACCCAGTCCGGCAATATCGGCCGCCAAGTCGCGCTCCGCGCCGGCTGCCCCGTTACCGTCAGCGCGCAGACCATCGACCGCCAATGCGCTTCGGGCCTGATGGCGATCGCCACGGCCGCCAAGCAGGTCATCATCGACCGCATGGATATCGTCGCCGCCGGGGGCCAGGATTCGATCAGCCTGGTGCAGACGCCCGAGATGCGGATCAGCGGCGATCCGTCGCTGATCGCCATGCACAAGGACGTTTAC
>DASWTR010000465.1:0-2487 GCA_036402035.1 Sphingomicrobium sp. | reverse complement strand
GCTCGACGCACTGATCGGCCCGACCGTGTCCGCGGCCTGGCCGATCGACGCGGTCCATGGCGATCAATATCCGGGCGGCGGTGGCGGCTATCTCGCGGCGATGGCGGGCTATCCGCATCTCACCGTCCCGATGGGCCAGGTGAAGGGAATGCCGGTGGGTCTCAGCTTCATCGGCCCCAAATGGTCCGACGCGCTGATCCTCAGCCTCGGCCATGCCTA
Organism: Sphingomicrobium sp.; assembly: GCA_036402035.1. GTDB lineage: Bacteria > Pseudomonadota > Alphaproteobacteria > Sphingomonadales > Sphingomonadaceae > Sphingomicrobium. The sequence continues at coordinate 2,268 of DASWTR010000465.1, read as the reverse complement.
TGAACAGGCGCGCGGGCCGCTCCCGGGCCCGCGCTTCCTACCTTCGATTGAGGAGGCGCCGGAAATCGTGCCGCTGCTGGAGCCGCTAAAGTAGAAATCGTCATTGCGAGCGAAGCGAAGCAATCCAGGCTGGATTGCCACGTCGCCTTCGGCTCCTCGCAATGACGGCTAAGCCGTAAGCTTGAGCGCCGCGATGCAGGCGACAATGCCTAGGATCAGCAGCAGGCGGATCGTCGTGGTCGGCTCGCTGAAGAAGGCCATTCCGACCAATACCGTCCCGACCGCGCCGATCCCGCCCCACACGGCGTAGGCGGTGCCCATGGGGATGGTCCGCGCAGCCAGCTCAAGCAGCCCCATGCTGAGCGTCACCGACACCAGGAAGGCCAAGGTCCAGGGCACATTCTTGAACCCGTCGACGAAGCGCAGGGCGGTGGTGAAGCCAACTTCGAACAATCCGCCCAGGATGAGGTAGAACCAGGCCATATAAGCTCCTTCAGGCGCTCGCTTCGAGTGCCGGATGCTCGATCTTGCGGGTGCGCGCGGCGATCAGACATCCGCCGACGATCAGCGCGGCGCCGGCCAGGGTGAACAGAGACACCGTCTCCCCGAACCGCCACCAGCCGAGCGCGATCGCCCACAGGAACGAACTATATTCGGTCGTCGACAGATAGGCAGCGCCGGCCCGAGCATAGGCCCAGCCAAGCAGCATCAGCGAGCCGATCGCCAGTGCCGCCGCAAGCAGCAGCTCCAGCCAATGGCCATCGGGCAGCGCCGGCTGCCCCATCACCGGAATCGCCGCGACCAAGACCAACCCGATCACGATATTCTGGAAGAAAGCGATCTCGATCGGCCCGGCATTCTGCGCCTGGCGACGCATGACGATGATGTTGAACGCGTAGATGACCGCCGAGGCAAGGATTGCCAAGCTGCCGAGCATCGCCTCCCGCCCCAGGTCCGCCTGCGCCTGGCCGAAGAAGATGACGAGCACGCCGGCAAAGGCCGCCAGCGATCCGCCCGCCGTGCGCTTGCCGATCGGTTCGTGGAGGATCAGCGCCGCCAGCACCAGCGCGATCAGCGGGGCGATGAAGGTCAACGCCACCGCCTGCGCCATCGGCACCCGGGTCAGGCCCCAGAAAAAGAAAATCGCCATCGGCACCATCATCGCCCCGCGCAGCAGGTGCAGGCGCAGCGCGGTCCCCCGTGGCCAGGGATTGCGCGTGGCGAGATAAGGAATCGCGGCCAGGGCGATCCCGATCAGCGACCGCCACAGCAGGGTCGGATAGGTACCGATCGCCAAGGTCAGCCCCTTCATCACCATGTCCATGATGGAGAAGAGGGCGATCCCGAGGATACCGACGAGATAGGCCGGAACCGGATTGTTGGCGGCGCTCATGCGCCGGACTTAACCGGGCCGAGGCGGAAATCCAGACAGGCGGGACATCAAATTCCAACGCTCGGCGATAAAATGAACCGCCGATCTGACCCTATTCGGCCTCGCCGAGGCGAGTGATCCGACCCACTTCCAGCTCGTCGATCCTGAGCTTGCGGATGTGCGCCCTCCCGACCCACAGCCGGCCGATCGCCAGAGCGCCGAGGGCGAGCGCACCCATCGCCAGAGCGCCCATCGCGGCCGCGCCGAGCACCGTCGATCCCGAAGCCGAAGCTCCGGTCGCGACGGCGCCGGTGGCCGAGGATCGGGTCGCAATCTTCATTCGGCCGCGTCGAGGGTTGGAGCCTTGAGGCCGGCCTCGATTTCCGCCGCCTTCTGTTCGACCAGCCTTACGATATGGTCGACCATGTCGGCGTCCTGGACATGGTGGTCGGTGACGCCCGACAGATAGACCATATGCTTGCCCTGGCCGCCGCCGGTGATCCCGATATCGGTCTCGCGCGCCTCGCCCGGCCCATTGACCACGCAGCCGAGCACGCTGAGCGACATCGGCGTCTTGATATGCTGGAGCCGCTCCTCGAGCGTCTGGACGGTGCGGATCACGTCGAAACCCTGCCGCGCGCAGCTCGGGCAGGAGACGATCCGCACGCCGCGGTTGCGGATGCCGAGCGCCTTCAGGATTTCGAAGCCGACGCGGACCTCTTCCTCGGGCTCGGCCGAGAGCGAGACGCGGATGGTATCGCCGATCCCCGCCCACAGCAGCGAGCCGATGCCGATCGCCGACTTCACCGTCCCGCCGACGAACCCGCCCGCCTCGGTGATCCCGAGGTGGAGCGGACAATCGACCTGGTCGGCCAGCTGCTGATAGGCCGCGACCG
>DASWTR010000464.1:0-10526 GCA_036402035.1 Sphingomicrobium sp. | reverse complement strand
GAGGTGCTGCGGTCGGGGGATCATGCGAAGATCGCGGCATGGCGACATGCCAAGGCGGTCGAAGATACACGGCTAAGGCGGCCGGACCTGATCGAGCGCCATGGGGGCGCATCGCAGGCACCGCCCTCTGGCGCGCGGCGCGATAAATAGGGTCGATTAAGACATGAACCTGATTCAGATGCTCGAGGCGGAGACGGTTGCCGCGCTGAGCGAAGGCAAGACCATCCCCGATTTCCGTCCTGGCGACACGCTCCGCGTCGGCGTCAAGGTCGTCGAAGGCGAGCGCGCCCGCGTCCAGATGTACGAGGGCGTGTGCATCGCCCGCTCGAACAAGGGCGTGAACTCGAACTTCACCGTGCGTAAGATTTCGTTCGGCGAGGGCGTCGAGCGCGTCTTCCCGCTCTATTCGCCGATCATCGATTCGATCGAGGTGGTGCGCCGCGGCGCCGTCCGCCGCGCCAAGCTTTATTACCTCCGCGGTCGTCGCGGCAAATCGGCCCGCATCGCCGAGCGCCGCGACACGCGTACGGAAAAGGGCAGCAGCGAGAGCAACGAGGGCTAAGCCCTTTCAAGCATTGGCTTGAATCGCGGCCGGGCCTTCCGACATGGAGGGTCCGGCCGTCGCCGTTTTCGATAGAAGGAATTGATTGATGTCATCGGGCTATCGGGTCGCCGTGGTGGGCGCGACCGGCAATGTCGGGCGCGAAATCCTCAACATCCTGGCCGAGCGCGAATTCCCGCTGGCCGAGGTGGCGGCGGTGGCCAGCCCCCGCTCAACCGGCGACATCATCGACTTCGGCGACTCTGGCCAGGAACTCAAGGTCAAGAATCTCGAGCATTTCGACTTCACCGGCTGGGACATCGCGCTGTTCGCCGCCGGCTCCGAGATCAGCAAGGTCCACGTCCCGCGGGCCGCCGAGGCCGGCTGCACGGTGATCGACAATAGCTCTCTCTACCGTATGGACCCCGACGTTCCGCTGATCGTGCCCGAGGTTAATCCAGAGGCGATCGCCGGCTATCGGGCCAAGAACATCATCGCCAACCCCAACTGCTCAACCGCTCAGATGGTCGTGGCGCTGAAGCCGCTCCACGATGCTGCGAAGATCAAGCGCGTCGTGGTCGCGACCTATCAGTCAGTGTCCGGTGCCGGGAAGGCGGGCATGGACGAGCTGTTCGAGCAGAGCCGCAATATCTTCGTCGGCGACGCCAACGAGCCGGTGAAGTTCACCAAGCAGATCGCCTTCAACGTCATCCCGCATATCGACAGCTTCCTCGACGACGGCTCGACGAAGGAAGAGTGGAAGATGGTGGTCGAGACCAAGAAAATCCTTGATCCTTCGATCAAGGTCATCGCGACCTGCGTCCGCGTGCCGGTGTTCGTCGGCCATAGCGAAGCGGTCAACATCGAGTTCGAGGACGAGCTTTCGGCTGACCAGGCCCGCGAGATCCTGCGCGAGGCGCCGGGTGTGATGCTGGTCGATAAGCGCGAGGACGGCGGCTATGTCACGCCGGTCGAGTGCGTCGGCGAATATGCCACCTATGTCAGCCGCGTCCGCGAGGACCCGACGGTCGAGAACGGCCTCAGCATCTGGGTGGTCAGCGACAACCTTCGCAAGGGTGCCGCGCTCAACGCCGTCCAGATCGCCGAGCTGCTCGGCCGCCGCCACTTGCAGAAGGCGGCCTGACCGCTAGCGTATCCTCCCGTACGAGGGGGATCTCCATGGTTATAAACTACGGGTCCTTTGGGCCGCCGCCGACCGCGCGGGAACGCTCGCTTGCGGCCGGTTTGCTGCTGCTCGGCTCGCTGATCAGTTCGATTGGCGCGGCCTATCCCAAGAACACCTGGCTGCAGGTCGGACCGGTCGCTGCCGTCGCTGTTGCGGTGCCCTGGATCATGCGCCGATGGGAGCTGTCATGGATAAGCTGGATATGCCTGCTCATATTCCTGCTGCTTCACCTGTTTGCGGCCCATTGGACCTATAGCGATGTTCCATACCGGCAGTGGCTGGCGGCGGTGGGCATCGACCCGGCCCCGATGATGGGCACTCGCAACATGTTCGACCGACTGGTCCATTTCTGCTTTGGTCTGCTGGTCGTTCGGCCCATTGTTGAAATCGAAAGCGTCCATGTCGGCGTCCATCGACGCCTGGCGAACCGTCTCGCCATATTGTTCGTTCTCGCTTCCAGCGCGGCCTATGAGATTTTCGAATGGACGCTGGCGATCCTGGTGTCGCCGGAAGCGGCCGAGGCCTATAACGGGCAGCAGGGCGACATGTTCGATGCCCAAAAAGACATGTGGATGGCGTTCGCCGGGGCCGTGATCAGCCTTGCCGTGTTGAGTTGGCGCGATCGGAAGAGGAGGGCGAAGTGAGCGAGACGATGACCGGCGGCTGCGCCTGCGGGCGGGTTCGCTTCGAGGCGACCGTGAAGCCCGACGAGGCCTATCTCTGCCACTGCCGTATGTGCCAGCGCGCGACTGGTTCGGTCTCGATTGCCTTCGTCAATGCGCAGCTCGATGAGGTGAGCTGGAGCGGCGAACCGGACTGGTATCACAGCTCGCCGATCGCGACGCGGCCTTATTGCCGCGAATGCGGCACCTCGCTGGGCTTCAAGTTCAAGCAGGACGCCGACAAGATGGACCTAACAATCGCGGCATTCGACGACCCGTCGCCCTTCACGCCCAAGCATCATTTCGGCGTAGAAAGCATGCACCGAGCCTGGATCAACACTGAAGGCTTGCCGGAATATCGCACCGATCAATATCAAAAGCTGGTCGACAAATGGGTGGCGGCTACGGGCAAGATGCCGGAGTGATCCTTAGGACAGGGCGAATGTCGCTTTCGGGATGTGGGTGATCCGGCAGGCCAGGTCTGCTTCGCCCGATGCGACGACATAATAGTCGCCCGAATCGGCGATCCCGGTCGTGAAGACCACATCCCGTACATACATCTTGTCTTCCAGCGGGCGGGTCAGCTCCGGCGCGGCCTGGAGCAATGGCTCATGGCTGGTGGCGACGGTTCGACAGGGGTCTTGGGTATCCAGGATCGACCAATAGGTGCGGTAGATGCCGACCACCTCCTTGGGCTCGACGCCGTGCCATAGGGTCAGCCAGCCGTCGGGAGTCAGGATCGGCGGCGTGCCACCCCCCATGCGAGCGGTGGCGACGGTCGACGCATGGGGCCGGATCCCCGGCCTGTCGCACGGCTTCCAGTGGAGCGCGTCGGGCGAGCTCGCCAGATTGATCGACGGGCCGGCGCGCCATTCGCTTCCCGGCGGATAGGCGAAGTAGAGGTCGCCGAGCGGGCGCGTCTGCGCCCAATAGTGGCCGCCGACCTTCCCTTCGAAGATCAGCATATCCTTGTTCTGATGGTCGAGGACGATGCCCTCCAGCCGCCAATCGAGACCGTTGGCCGACCGGTACAAGGTCGTCGAATGCCGCTCCGGGCTGACCGAGCAGGTCGTCATCAGCCATTCGTCGCCGACGCGGCTGATCCGCGCGTCCTCGACGCCATAGCATTGGTAGGGCTTTTCCGGAGCGACTGCCCGGTCGTAATGGATCGCGACGACCTCAAGCCCGTCAGGAGTCAGTTCGACCGGCAGCAGCCAGGACAGCGAGGTCAGCGCCATCACCCGCCAGCGGCCGCCGCGGATCAGGAATTTGCGCGGGTCGGCGGTGTCTGCCTGATCGAGATTCCAGGCGTCGAGGACGTAACGCCCATCGTCCCAACGGATCGCATGGATATGGCCGTCCCGGATCGGCTGCCGAAGCGCTTCGGCGATCCGCACCACCATCAGCAAATTGCCGTTGGGCAGCCTGGTCAGCCCCGGATTGAACGCACCCAGGACAAAGGTTTCGGCGCCCAGCCCGGCCAGCGGAGATCGCAACAGATCCACGTCATCGGGAGTGAGGACGAGACGGTCGATCGCAAACCCGCTTGCCGGTTTAGCTGGCGCTTTGGCGCTGTTGCGATCCATTTCCAGATGTTCGTACGGCACGTGGGGCAAACTCTTGGCGGTCCGCAGCGTTTCAATCATGGGGTCAACCGCCCCATTCGTCGGGCGGGATCGGCTCAGCTTTCACCAGTCCAAGGAACTGCGGCCCCAACGAGGCTTTGTGCGATTGTGCCCCAAGCAGCTACCCAGCAGCTCCTCAACCGAAAGGTCTTAATCACAGGTGCCGCCGGCGGAGTGGGCAGCGCCGTGGCCAGGCGGATGGCTGCCGCCGGGGCAAGGCTATTGCTTGCCGACCGCGATGAAGAAGAGCTTCGCTCGATATCCCGAGAAGTTGCCGCAGATGGATTGGCAGGGATCGATGTGGCGGCAGCTGATCTGTCGAAAAGCGAAGGCGTCCACCAGCTTTTCACCAAGGTCGACGAGTGGCTTGGCGGTATCGACCTGCTGGTCGCTTGTACCGGTGTCGGCTCCGGGCCGCTCATGGAAATGGAAGAGCCCGACTGGCGCTTCGTCATCGACACCAACCTCGCAAGCTATGTCGCCTGCACCCGTCTCGCAATCGATCGGATGCGGGCCAGCGGGCGCGACGACTGCATGGTGATCCTGATCGGCTCGATCAGCGTGCACATCAAGGCGGTGGGGGAAAGCGTCTACAATGCGTCCAAGGGCGGGGTCGCATCCTTCGCCGAGACTTTGCGCAAGGAAATGATACCCGAGAGGATCCGCGTCACCCTTATCGAGCCCGGGGCCATCGGATCCGCCATGCAGCCCTTCTCCTCGGACGAGCGGGCGGTAATGATGGAGCAGAACAAGCTGCTGCCGCCTGACGAGGTAGCGGAGGCGATTCTGTTCGCGGCGACGCGGAGGCCGGGCGTGGACGTCGTAACCCTCCGGATCGAGCCCCTGGATCAGAAGATCTTCTGATAGGGAGCAGTCCGGTCGGCAGGCGGAATCGCGCCGTTACGCATGACGACCCACCCAGCGAGTTCATGGCCTGACGAGGCGGCTTCCGCCGGCGATTTCCCACGCAGGCGTGCGGCGAGATAGGCGGCGTTGAAGGCGTCGCCGGCTCCGGTCGTATCGACCGGCTTGAGCGGGGCGGGCGGGGCGACGGGAGTGCCGTCAACGAATGCGCCTTCGCTTCCCATTTTTACCACCACCTCGCCGACGCCAAGCGCCCGCCAATGGGCGACGACCGACGCTGCAGATTGAAATCCGGACAGCTGTCGCTCATCTTGGAGGGTGGGTAAGCCGATATCGCACAGCGCGATGGCAGCGTCGCGCATTCGCCGCGCCTCCCCTGAACTCCGCCAAAGCCGCGGCCGGCAATTGCTATCGAAAGCCACGCGCCCACCTTGCTCACGAACGCGAGTGGCAAGCCGAAGCAGCCGATCCCGACCGCGCGGGGGCAGGATCGCCAGGCTGATCAGGGAAAAATAGAGCAGCGTCACGTCGGAAGCGCGTTCCAGCACAACTTTCGCGCCTTCCAGATCGAACATGCGGCGTGCAGCGGACCGGCTGCGCCAATAGGTGAAGCTGCGCTCTCCGCGACGGTCGGTGGTGATTGCGTACAGGCCCGGGTTCCGCTCCGGATCGCTCAGGATTAGGGCGGTGTCGAGCCCCTCGTCGGCCCAGTCAGCGCGCAGCCGACCGCTGAATTTGTCCGTGCCAAGCGCGGTAAGGAATGCCGTATTCAATCCGTATCGGGCGAGGTGAATCGCCGTGTTGAGCGTATCGCCGCCGTAGCCGAGCCGCACCTGGCGCCCGCTGCCGGACAGTTCCACCATGCCCTCGCCGACGACGACGATGCGATTCTCGTCGGTCACCAGTTCCACATTGTGCCGTCTTCAAGCCGGGCGATCGGCAGAGATGCCGGCTTGTAGGGAAATTTTTCCGCTTCCTGCTCGTCGATGTCGACGCCGTGGCCCGGCATTTCGCCGACGTGGAGATAGCCTGCCGCGAAGCGATAATCATGGGGGAAGACAGCGTCGGTCTCGGCGGTGTGGCGCATATATTCCTGGATGCCGAAGTTCGGGACCCAAGTATCGAAATGAAGGGCGGCGCCCATCGTCACCGGCGACAAGTCAGTGGCGCCGTGGCAGCCGGTCCGCACCTGGTAGAGCGAAGCGAAATCGGCGACCCGCCGCAGATGGGTGATGCCGCCCGAGCCCACTACCGTCATTCGGATATAGTCGATCAGCTGGTTCTGGATCAGATCCTTGGCGTCCCAGATCGTATTGAAGATTTCTCCGACCGCCAGCGGCGTGACCGTGTGCTGCCGGATCAGCTGGAACGCCTCCTGATTCTCGGCGGGCGTAACATCCTCGAGCCAGAACAGTGCATAGGGCTCAAGCATCGTGCCGAGCCGCCCCGCCTCGATCGGCGTCAGCCGATGATGAGCGTCGTGCAGCAGGTGATAGTCGAAGCCGAAGTCGGCTCTCAGCTTCTCGAATAGCTTCGGGATGAAGCTGAGATATTTGGGCGTATCCCAGATCGTCTCGGTCGGGAGGGCCGCATCGGCCGGCTCATAATATAGCTCGCCTCGCCCGACGCCATAGGCGGAGGCGATCCCTGGAACTCCCGATTGCGCGCGGATCGCCTTGTACCCCAGCTCGATATAGCGTCCGACAGCCTCGACGGTGTCGTCGAGGTCCTCGCCATTGGCGTGGCCGTATACAAGAATTCGATCGCGACTCCTGCCGCCGAGCAGGTCGTAGAGCGGCATGCCTGCCATCTTCGCCTTGATGTCCCACAGGGCGACGTCGACGGCAGCGATGGCCCGCATTGTTACCGGACCCCGGCGCCAATAGGCTCCGCGGTAGAGATATTGCCAGATGTCCTCGATCCGCCTCGGATCTTTGCCGATCAGCGTTGGGATCACATGATCTTCGAGATAGCTGACTACGGCCAGCTCCCGCCCGTTCAAGGTCGCATCGCCGATCCCATAGAGGCCCTGGTCGGTTTCAATTTTGAGCGTCACGAAGTTGCGCCCAGGCGAGCAGACAATGACTCTCGCGGAAGAAATCTTCATAGGCGAATTCCATTCAGCAGACGGTAATGGACTAAACACTCAATCGCCGCGGTAGGGGCCGAAAATGGGTGACGGAAAGGCAACTCTTGGCTGACGTTCAAACTCATTACTGGAACGCCTCGGACGGCGTCCGGCTCGCTTGGCGCGAGATTGGGGAGGGACGCGCCGTCGTCCTGCTCCACGGCCTGTTCAGCGACGCCAACACCAACTGGATCAAATTCGGTCACGCCGAAAAGGTCGCGGCAAAGGGCTTCAGGGTCATCATGCCGGATCTTCGTGCCCATGGCCTCAGCGACAAGCCGCAAGAAGCGGAGGCCTATCCGCGCGGTGTGCTGGCCCGCGATGCGGAAGAGCTGATCGCCCATCTTCGCCTGAGCGATTTCGACCTTGGTGGATTTTCGCTGGGCTCGCGCACCACGGTCCAGGTGGTGGGCGAGGGGGCGCGACCTCGCCGGGCGGTGCTGGCCGGAATGGGCCTGGAAGGCCTCAGCGACTGGAATAGGCGCCAGGCCTTCTTCCATGAGGCGATTGCCCAGTTCGACAGCGCCCAGCGCGGCGACCAATGGTGGATGGCGATCCAGTTCATGAAGACGATGAAGATCGACCGGGTCGCCGCCGGTCATCTGCTCCGTACTTTCGAGGATGCTCATCCGGAATGGCTGGACGCCTTCACCATGCCGACTCTGGTCCTATGCGGCACGGAGGATGAGGACAATGGCTCGGCGCCAAAACTCGCCGAGGCGCTCCCCAGCGCGACCTATCAATCTGTGCCGGGAACCCACATGTCGAGCGTAACCAAGCCCGAATTCGGCGATCGGCTGGCGGAATGGCTCGCGGCGCCTTGACCTGAGCGCCCAACCGGCCCACCAATTCCCTTACGCGAACAACAAGATTTGCTGTGGGACGAGGACGCCTGATGAAGAAAATCGCCGTATCCGTATCGCTTGCCGCGCTGGCCGTTGCCGGCTGCGCCAACAACCCTCCAGCCCAGCTGGCCGCGACCGCCCCTACCGAGGCCGCCGCCGAGGCTCCGACCGCGATGGCCGAATATCCGCTGACCCCCGAGGGGGCGCGCGCTTTTGTCGCGGCGGTGGAAAAGGACCTGTTCGACCTCAGCGTGATCGGCGGGCGCGCTGCGTGGGTCAACGCGACCTATATCAATGACGATACCGATGCGCTCGCAGCCTATTTCGGCACGATCGGTACCGAAAAGGGCGTCAAATATGCGACCGAGGCGGCGAAATATGCCCGGGTCCAGGGCCTCGACTTCGATACCGCGCGCAAACTCAACATCCTGCGCGGCGGGCTGGTCCTGCCGGCGCCGCAAACGCCGGGCGCCGCGGCCGAGCTCAACACCATCGCCACCCGCCTCCAGTCGACCTACGGCAAGGGCCGCGCCGTCCACAAAGGCAAGCAGATCACCGGCGATGACGCCGAGGCTTTGATGGGCACGCTTCGCAGCCCGGCCGAGCTCGCCGAGATCTGGCAGAGCTGGCACGAGAATGTCGGCCGGCCGATGCGCCAGGACTATTCGCGGCTGGTCGAGCTGGCCAACGCCGGCGCCAAGGACCTGGGTTATGCCGATACCGGCGCCATGTGGCGGTCCGGCTACGACATGACGCCAGAGGAATTCTCGGCGATGTACGACCGGCTGTGGGCCGAGACCAAGCCGCTCTACGACCAGCTCCACTGCTACACCCGCACCAAACTCAACCAGAAGTACGGGAATGCCGTTCAGCCGGCCAGCGGCCCGATCCGCGCCGACCTGCTCGGCAATATGTGGGCGCAGGAGTGGGGCAACATCTACGACGTGGTCGCGCCGAAGGGATCGGGCGATGTGGGTTATGACATCGGCGAGCTGCTCGAGGCCAAGAAGAAGAACCCGACCGACATGGTAAAGATCGGCGAGGGTTTCTACACCTCGCTCGGCCTGGCGCCGCTGCCGGCGAGTTTCTGGCAACGCAGCCAGATTACCCGCCCTCGCGACCGCGAAGTGGTTTGCCACGCCTCGGCCTGGGATCTCGACAACAAGGACGACCTGCGCATCAAGATGTGCACCAAGGTCAATGGCGACGATTTCGTCACCATTCACCACGAACTTGGCCACAATTATTACCAGCGGGCCTATAACCAGCAGCCCTATCTCTATCTGAACGGCGCAAACGACGGGTTCCACGAGGCGATCGGCGACTTCATCGCTTTGTCGATCACGCCCGAATATCTCGTTCAGATCGGCCTGCTCGATCGCAACAAAGTGCCGTCGGCCGACAAGGACACGGGGCTGCTGCTTCGTCAGGCGATGGACAAGGTTGCCTTCCTGCCGTTCGGACTGCTGGTCGACAAATGGCGCTGGGGCGTGTTCGATGGCTCGATCACGCCGGCCAACTACAACCAGGCCTGGGTTGACCTGAAGCGCCAATATCAGGGCATCACCCCGCCGGTGGCGCGTAGCGAGGCGGATTTCGACCCGGGCGCGAAATATCACATCCCCGGCAACACCCCCTACGCGCGCTATTTCCTGGCGCGGATCCTGCAGTTCCAGTTCTACAAGGCCGCCTGCGATATGTCGGGCTGGAAGGGCCCGCTCCATCGCTGCAGCTTCTACGGCAACAAGGAAGTCGGTAACCGGCTCAACCAGATGCTGGCGATGGGTGCATCGAAGCCGTGGCCGGATGCGCTTCAGGCGTTCACCGGCTCGCGCGAGATGTCGGCCCGACCGATGCTCGAATATTTCGCCCCGCTGCAGAGCTGGCTGGAGCAGCAGAACCGCGGCAAGCAGTGCGGCTGGTGACGTTGGTCGCCGCCTGACGCGCGTTGGTTGAACCGTCCGGCCATTGGTCGGAACCGGTTTGACCCGACACAGCGGCAAGTCGTGAGCTGGGCTCCTTCAACTGAGGGGGCTCAGCATGCGATCAATTGGTTTGGCGATTACCGTTTCGTTGGCGGCGTTGGCGGCCAGCTCGACGCTGGCGCAGCCGGCGCCGCGCACTGCAGAGGGCGCTCGAGCCTTCGTCGCGGCGGCTGAAAAGGATCTTTACGATCTCGCGCTGATCTCGGCGCGCGCCGGCTGGGTCAACGCCACTTACGTCAACGACGACAGCGACGCGGTCGCCACCTATTTCGGCGCGATCGGGACCGAGAAGGGCGTGCGCTACGCCAAGGAAGCGGCGGAGTGGGCCAAGGTCGAGGGGTTAGACGCGGATACTCGGCGCAAGCTCAACATGCTGCGCGGTTCGCTGACGCTGGCAGCACCGGACCGTCCGGGTGCGGCAACCGAACTGAACGAGCTCGCAACTCGGCTCCAGTCTAACTACGCCAAGGGTCGTGCCAGTCTCGATGGCAAGGTGCTGACCGGCGACGAGGCCGAAGTGCTGATGCAGACGACGCGGGATCCGGCGAAGCTGGCCCAGATTTGGCAAAGCTGGCACGAAACCACCGGCCGGCCGATGCGCGAAGATTATCGACGCATGGCGGCGATCGCCAATGAAGGAGCGAAGGGACTAGGCTTCGCCGACACCGGCGCGATGTGGCGATCGCGGTT
>DASWTR010000463.1:0-27093 GCA_036402035.1 Sphingomicrobium sp. | reverse complement strand
CTTCGACATGTCCCCTATTCTCATTCCGGCCGCTCGAACCTGGCCTCGGTGCTGGCGCTTTCGCGGCCGTCGACGGAGCGGACCGAGAAGGCGAAATCCTGATGTTCTTGTCCTCCACCGGGGGCGGCCACGAAAATAGGTAGTTTCGCGAGGGTATCGGCCGGGACTTTGGTCCGGACCATCGTGCCCCCCGTCTCGCGGCTTCCGCCGCTGGTCCACATCACGCCGCTCGGAAGGCCGAGGAGCGAGACCTCCATCTCGCGCGGCCGTGCCTCCATGTTGCGGATCTTGACGGTGAAGCCGTTTCGGACATGTCCGTCGGAGAGCTGGACCCAGGACGGGTTGCGCTGGTGCTGGGCGCTGATCGTCAGCCGGGTCCGGTCCATGACGGCGACCAGCATGGCGATCCCGACCGCGGCCCAAAGGGTGAAATAGATGAGGGTCCGCGGACGGAAGATCGTCTTGATCAAGGGCCTCGCCATGCCGCCTGCCGCCTCGACCTTGCAGTCCTCGAGCGTCGCATAGTCGATGAGCCCGCGGGCTTTTCCGATCTTGCCCATCACCTTGTCGCAGGCATCGATGCACAAGGCGCAGGTGATGCAGCCGACCTGCGGCCCGTCGCGAATGTCGATCCCGGTCGGGCAGACCGCGACGCACGCATTGCAGTCGATGCAGTCGCCGAGCCCGAGGTCGGCGAGCGTCGCCTCGCGTCTTCCCTTCCCGCGCGGCTCGCCCCGCCAATCCTTGTAGGTTACGATCAGCGACTTTTCGTCGAGCATCGCGGTCTGGATGCGCGGCCAGGGGCACATATAGATGCACACTTGCTCGCGCATGAAGCCGCCAAGGACGAAGGTCGTGGCAGTGAGGATGCAGACGGTGGCATAGGCGACATAGGACGCCTCGCCCGAGACGAATTGCCGGGCAAGCGTCGGAGCGTCGGCGAAATAGAAAATCCAGGCGCCGCCGGTTGCGAGCGATACGGCGAGGAAGATCGAATATTTGACGGCCCGCCTGGCCAATTTGCCGGACGACCAGGGTGCCTTGGCAAGCCGCAGCTGCGCGTTGCGGTCGCCGTCGACGAACCGCTCGATATGCTGGAACAAGTCCGTCCAGACCGTCTGCGGGCAGGCATAACCGCACCAGGCGCGGCCGACGACCGAGGTCAGCAGGAACAGCCCGACGCCGGCCATGATGAGGAGGCCCGCGACATAATAGAATTCATGGGGCCAGATCTCGATCGGCCCGAAATAGAAGCGGCGCCCCGCAAGGTCGACCAGCACCGCCTGGTCGGGCGCATAGGGTCCCCGGTCCCAGCGCAGCCAGGGCGTCGCATAATAGATGGCAAGGGTCACCGCCATGACCAGCCATTTGAGGCGCCGGAACTTGCCGTCGACCGCCTTTGGAAAGACGGGCTCCCGCCTGGCATAGAGGCTCTTCGCCCCGCTGGTCGAAAGATCGTTCATGTCCTGCGCTTGCCGGTTGGCGGCCGGCGCACCGGCGCCGGCCTATTTGTCCTTCTTGGCCATCTGGACTTTTTGGCGCTCGCCGCCACCTAGGGAATGCACGTAGGCGGCGAGCATCTTGGTGGTCGCCGGATTGAGCTTGCCGCCCCAGGCGGGCATCACTCCGAAACGCGCGTCATGGATCGACTTGCGGACGCTTTCCTGGTCGCCGCCATAGAGCCAGATCGCATCGGTGAGGTTGGGCGCACCGAACTCGCGGTTGCCCCTCGCGTCATTGCCGTGGCAGGCCGCGCAATTGGTCTGGTAGAGCGAAGCGCCCCGCTTGGCCGAGGCGTCGAGCGCCCGCTGGCGGCTGACGGTTCGGACATAAGCGGTCAAGTCCTCGATCTCGGCCGGCTGCAGCAGCCCGTCGCGCCCGAACGCCGGCATCTGCGACATGCGCGTCTTCTCGCTCCCGGGATTGCGGATCCCGTGCTCGACGGAATGGTGGATCGACGCCATATCGCCGCCCCACAGCCAATCGTCGTCGTTGAGGTTGGGATAGCCCTTCGCTCCCGCGGCGCCTGATCCATGGCACTGCACGCAATTCTGGCGAAAGGCGGCCCGGCCACCCTCGATCGCCGCCTGCATCAGCCGCGGGTCATTCTCGAGCTCGCCGATCGGCGTTGCGGCGATGGCGTTGACGATCGGCGACTTGCGCAATTGCTCGGCCGCCAGCTGCTTTTCCAGCTGGCCGCGGCTCGACCAGTCGAGGACTCCGGCGGTAGCCTCGCGGATCATCGGCCAGGCGGGATAGGCCACCGTATAGGCGATTGCCCAGACGATGGTCGCATAGAGCGTCCACAGCCACCAGCGAGGCAGCGGCGTGTTCAATTCCTCGATGCCGTCCCATTCATGGCCGACCGTCTCGGTCCCGGTCGGCTGGTCGATCCTTCTCTTTTCGTCAGCCATGGTCGGCGTCCTTGAAGATCATGTTGGCGGCGTCGCGGTTGCGGTCGCGGTTGCGCGGCAGGAACACATAAGCGACGCAGCCAAGGTAGAAGATGAGCATCGCCAGAAGCCCCCAGCTGTCGGCGAAATGGCGAAGAAGCTCGTACATCAGCGGACCTGCTCCTGGGCGGCGCCCGCCTTGAAGTCGACCTGGGTACCGAGCATCTGCAGATATGCGACCAGCGCATCCATTTCCGTTAGCTTGGACGGATCCCCGTCATAGTCGCGGCTCTGCGACTTCGGGTATCGCCTCGCAAGGTCGCTCGCATCGGCATTGGGATCGGCCTGGGCCCGCAGATCCTCATCCGCCCTGGCGATCGATTCCTCGGCATAAGGGACGCCCGCCCGCTTCAGCGCCCTCAGATGCGCGCCCATGTCGCCGGTGGTGAGCTCGCGCTCGCCAAGGAATTTATAGCCCGGCATGATCGATTCCGGGACCACCGAGCGCGGGTCCTTCAGATGCTGGACATGCCATTCGTCGGAATAGCGTCCGCCGACCCGCGCCAGGTCCGGCCCGGTGCGCTTCGAACCCCATTGGAAGGGATGGTCGTACATGCTTTCGGCGGCGAGGCTGTAATGGCCGTAGCGCTCGGTCTCATCCCGGAACGGACGGACCATCTGGCTGTGGCAGCTGTAGCAGCCCTCGCGGACATAGATGTTGCGGCCGGCAAGCTCGAGCGGCGTATGGGGCCGGACGCCCTCGACCTTCTCGATCGTTGAGTCGATCCAGAACAAGGGCGCGATCTCGACGATCCCGCCGATCGTAACCACCAGCAGCGACAGGACCGCAAGCAGGGTGACGTTGCGCTCGATCCTCGCGTGGCTGAAGAATTTCCTGGCCATGGTTCGTCCTATTCTGCAGCCACTGCGGCAGATGCCGGCACGGGCTCATGTCCGGGCCGCCCGCGGCCGCCCCTAACGGGCTCCAGCTGGGGCAGCGGGCGGTCGCTGTCGGGATTGAAGGCGGCGTCGTTGAGCGGCTTCTCGTCGCGCACCCGACCGCGCACGGTCTGGTAGATGTTCCAAACCATGATCAGGAAGCCGGCGAGGTAGAGCAGCCCGCCCGCGGCGCGAATGAGGTAGAGCGGGATCATCGCGCTCACCACCTCGCTGAACGAGTAGACGAGGTAGCCGTCCGCCCCATATTCGCGCCACATCAGCCCCTGCATGATGCCGGCGACCCACATTGCCGCGGCGTAAAGGACGATTCCGAGCGTCGCGAGCCAGAAATGCCAGTTGATCATCCTCAGCGAATAGAGCCGGGTCCGGCCCCATAGGCGCGGCGCCAGATAATAGATGGCGGCGAAGGTAATCATGCCGTTCCAGCCGAGCGCTCCGGCATGGACGTGGCCAATGGTCCAGTCGGTATAGTGAGACAGCGAATTGACCGCCTTGATCGACAGCATCGGCCCTTCGAACGTCGCCATTCCGTAGAAGGCGAGCGCCATCACCATCATCCGGATGATCGGGTCGGTGCGGACCTTGTCCCAGGCACCGTTCAGGGTCATCAGCCCGTTGATCATGCCGCCCCAGCTCGGCATCCACAGCATGATCGAGAAGACCATGCCCAGCGTCTGCGCCCAATCGGGCAGAGCGGTATAATGGAGGTGGTGTGGCCCCGCCCAGATGTAGAGGAAGATCAAGGACCAGAAGTGGATGATCGAGAGGCGGTAGCTGTAGACCGGCCGCTCGGCCTGCTTGGGCACGAAGTAATACATCATCGCGAGGAAGCCGGCGGTCAGGAAGAAGCCGACGGCATTGTGGCCGTACCACCATTGGGTCAGCGCATCCTGGACGCCGGCGAACAGCGAATAGCTTTTCGAGCCGGTCAGGCTGACCGGGATGGCGAGGTTGTTCACCACGTGCAGCATGGCGATGGTGATGATGAAGCTGAGGTAAAACCAGTTGGCGACGTAGATGTGCGGCTCCCGCCGCCTGACGATCGTTCCGACGAACACCGCCAGATAGGCGAGCCAGACGATGGTCAGCCAGAGGTCGACATACCATTCGGGCTCGGCATATTCGCGGCTCTCGGTGACGCCCAGCAGATAGCCGGTCGCGGCCAGCACGATGAACAGCTGGTAGCCCCAGAAGGTGAACCGGGCGAGGGTCGGGAAGGCGAGCCGCGCCCGGCACGTGCGCTGCACGACATAGAAGCTGGTGGCGATCAGCGCATTGCCGCCGAAGGCGAAGATGACCGCGGAGGTATGGAGCGGCCGAAGCCTGCCGAAGCTGGTATATTCAAGGTCGAGATTAAGCGCCGGGAACGCCAGCTGAAGCGCGATGTAGAGGCCGGCGGCAAAGCCGGCGACGCCCCAGAAGATGGTGGCGATGACGCCCCAGCGGACCGGCTCGTCGTCATAGCGCGAGAGGTCCGGCCCATGGACCACGGCGAGCGGATCATAATTGGCGTTCCGAAGCGCGTAGATCATTGCCGCCAATGCCGCGGCAGCAGCGATCGCCATATGGACGGAGAAACCGAAATCGGACGAGACGGCGATGGCAAGAACCGCGGCGAACGCGATCAACAGCCAGCCGCCGGTCTTGAGTAGTAGGTCGTCCATCGAGCCCGATTCCCGCTGCTTCCTGTTGGGGCCGGGCTTAATCGCGCTGCGCTGCAGCACGCCTTACGCAAAGCTACGTATGCCATCTCCGTTTTGAATTTGTGCAGACCCGGTTAAATGGAAGGGATGGCCAAGCCGCTCGCCGGGATCAGGAACATATTCGCGCAGGAAGCGCATCTCCGCTCGATCCTGCAAACTGTGCCCGATGCGATGATCGTGATCGACGAGCGCGGCCATATCTTGTCGTTCAGCGCGGCCGCCGAGCGCATGTTCGGTTACGGCGAGGATGAAGTTCTCGGCGAGAATGTCAGCATCCTCATGCCCTCTCCCGACCGCGAGCGCCATGACGGCTATCTCGAACGCTATATCCGGACCGGGGAACGGCGGATCATCGGCATCGGCCGGGTCCTCACCGCCCGGCACCGCGACGGCGCCACCTTTCCGATCGAGCTTTCGGTCGGCGAGGCCCGGATCGCCGACGACCGGGTGTTCACCGGCTTCATTCGCGACCTCACGGAACGGCAGCAGGCGGAACTTCGGGTCCATGATCTTCAATCGGTCTTGGCTCATGTCCAGCGCGTCTCGGAAATGGGGACTCTCGCGACCAGCCTGGCGCATGAGCTCAACCAGCCGCTGACCGCGATCGCCAATTATGCGGAAGCGGCGCGTGACATGCTGGAGCAGAATGCGACCAACATCGCCGCGCTGCAGGGATTGCTCGACCAGGAGATCGCCAAAGGCGCCGACGTCATGCCGGGCGCAGCCGAGCTGCTCGCCAGCAATGCCGAGACCATCGACATCCTGCGCGATGCGCTGTCCGACAGCGCCGCCCAATCGGTCCGGGCCGGCCAGATCGTTCGGCGCCTGCGCGATTTCATCGCCCGCGGTGAATCCGAACACCGGATTGAGAGCCTCCACCGGCTGGTGACCGAGGCGAGCGCGCTTGCACTGGTCGGCGCCGGCGACCAGGCACTGGAAGTCGACGTGCGCCTCGATTCAGGCGCCGACCATGTCCTGGTCGACCGAATCCAGATCCAGCAGGTGCTTCTCAACCTCATCCGGAACGCGATCGAGGCGATGGAGGACCGGCCGGATCCCCGCCTTCTCATCTATTCGGAGAAGGAGGCCGGCGGCTTTGTCCGGATCACCGTCGCCGACAGCGGACCGGGTCTCGATCCCGAGGTTGCAGAGCGACTGTTCGAGCCGTTCCAGAGCACCAAGGAAAGCGGAATGGGCCTCGGCCTCTCCATTTCGGCAACGATCATTTCCGCCCATGGCGGACGGATCTGGGCGGAACCGTCGAAGCTCGGCGGCACCGCCTTTCATTTCACGATCATCGATGCGGACAGCGAGGAGGCCAAGGCATGAGTGACAAGATTGTCCATCTGGTCGACGATGACGATGCCATCCGGCGGTCGGCCGGCTTCATGCTGAAGACCTCGGGATACCAGGTGAAAAGCTACGCCTCCGGTGTCGAGCTGTTGAAGGAGCGGGAGATCCAACCCGGCTGTATCCTGCTCGACGTGCGCATGCCCGAGATGGACGGTTTGGCGGTGCAGAAGGCCCTTCGCGACCGTGGCCTCACCCATCCGGTGATTGTGATGACCGGCCATGGCGACGTCACGGTCGCGGTCGAGGCGATGAAGACAGGCGCCGTCGACTTCATCGAGAAGCCGTTCGAGAAGGCCCAGCTGATCATTGCCATCGAAGAGGGTTTTTCGCGGATCGCCCGGTCCGGGCGAAGCACCAAGCGGGCCGACGAGGCGCGGGTCCGGCTGCAATCGCTGACCCCCCGCGAGCATGATGTGCTCGAGGGCCTGGTGCGCGGCCACCCCAACAAGACGATCGCCTATGATCTCGACATCAGCCCGCGAACGGTCGAGATCCACCGCGCCAACCTGATGACCAAGCTTGGCGTCGCCAGCCTCTCCGAAGCCCTCCGGATTGCCTTTGCAGCGGGCCTGGACGAGCAGCGGCCCGAATAGCAGGATGCCCCGCTATTGCAGCTTGGCGATCCGGTAGCGGGCCTGGTTGCCGTCGGGCTCCGTTAGCAGGATCTCATTGCCAAGCTTTATGGTATCAGCGCCGAACCGGAGCAGCGGCGGCTCGCCATTACCATTGGTCGCTGAATGGCCGTTGGCCTTGTCCACGCCGTTCAACTCATACTGGATGGCATAGCCCGGCGAGGTGTAGACCAATTGGCCGACCATGTCGGCCTGGTTCGGCCAATAGCGCCGAACGGTCGCGCGCGCCGGCTGCGCTTCGAGCGCGGCTGTATCGATCACGCCTTCGTCGGTAAGCGGCACCCGCACCAGATAGCTGCGTCCGGCCGAACCCCGCGGGAACTGCCAACTGGACGCCAATTCGAGTCGAACAACCTTCCACTTCATGCCGTCCGAATTGGCCCTTTCGCAGCCAATGCAAAATACGCACAACTACGGAACTGGAGCCGATTTGCACTGAATCAACCGCTCGCCGGCAAGGCCGCCCAGGCGATTGGCAGGGAGGGGGGAGCCAATCCTGCAGCTGCGGCAGCCTCGCGGAGGCGGAGCAGCTTCGCCGCTGCCTTCTTCTGCCTGCAAACGCCTGGACCTACGCAATTCCACTTAAGGAAATCATCGGAATGCGCCCGGGGGCAAGAGCCCCCTATTCCGCCGACAGACCGCTGAACCGATGGAGTCTTTTCCGAATGTCCGCACCTTTTGTTGACCTGACCGTCCACCACGACCCCAAGGGCCTATCCGACCGGATCGCCTATGGCTTCACCAAGGCGCTTCGCTTCTGCGCCGATACCTTCTTTGCCAAGCGCTACGGCCACCGGGCGATCGTGCTCGAGACCGTCGCCGCGGTGCCGGGCATGGTCGGAGCGACCATCAACCATTTGAAGTGCCTTCGCCGGATGTGCGACGACAAGGGCTGGATCCGCACGCTGATGGACGAAGCGGAGAATGAGCGGATGCACTTGATGACCTTCGTCGAGGTGGCCAAGCCGACCCTGTTCGAGCGGCTCGTGATCCTCGGCGTGCAATGGGTGTTCTATGTGGCCTTCTTCGCGCTTTACCTGGTCAGCGCTCGTACCGCGCACCGCGTGGTTGGCTATTTCGAGGAAGAGGCGGTGCTTAGCTACACCTTCTACCTCAAGGAGATCGATGAGGGGCGCAGCGCCAATGTGCCGGCGCCGGAGATCGCCAAGCGCTACTGGGGCCTGCCGGACAGCGCGACCCTGCGTGACGTCGTGCTCGTTGTCCGGGCCGACGAGGCGCATCACCGCGACGTCAACCATGGCTTTGCCAATGAACTGGCGGGACTCGCCGTCGGCTCGATCGCCCCCTGCCCGCCCCATGAGGAGTTCCGGCCGACGCGGAAACACGCCGCCTGAAGCGATCCCGCAGGAACGGGGACCAACGAATCCCGGCCGCTCGGCGGCCGGGGTTTTTGATTGGGCGGAGCGGAGCAACCGCTCCACGCAGCATGACCAGGAATATCCCCGGAAGCTCGCCAAACGGACCTAGTCCGGCTCACCGATACGCAATGCCTTCGGGCCGCTGCGCTTAGCGCTCGGGTGGAGACCATTCGGCCGGCTCGACCGATCTCCGCATCAGCCGCTGCGCCAGGCCGATCGCGGTCCCCACCGCGATCGCAACGGCAAGGTCGCTGACCAGGGTCAGGATCATGGTCAGGAACAGGAGGAAGCGGTCGGCCGGGCGGGCGCGGAGACGGGCCCGCCAACGGTGCGGCTCGCTCATCGACCAGGCTGTGACCATCAGGAGCGCGGCAAGCGCCGGCATCGCGAGGAAGCCGACGAGCGGGCCCGCGGCAAGGATGAAGAGCAGGATTGCAAGGGCATGAACCATGCCGGCAACCGGCGTCCGGGCGCCGGCCCGCACATTGGCCGCGGTCCTGGCAATGGCACCCGTCGCCGGCAGCCCGCCGAGCAGCGGCGAGGCAATGTTGGCCGCGCCCTGGGCAAGCAGCTCGGCGTTCGAGCGGTGCGCGCCGCCGACCATCCGGTCGGCGACGATCGCCGACAGCAAGGATTCCACGCCTGCGAGGAAGGCGATCACCAGGGCGGAAGGAAGAAGCTCGCTTATCCGGGCAAGGCTCACCGGCGGCAGCGATGGATAGGGCAGACCGGCTGGAAGGCTTCCGAAGCGGGACTGGATCGTTTCGACCGGCAGCGCCAGCAACGCCACGGCTGCCGAGGCCAGCGCCATGATCAGGATCGATCCCGAGCGCCGACGAAGCAGCGCGATTGCCGCGATCGAGGCGATGCCGACCGCAGCCGCGGATAAGCTCGCCGAACCCCTGGCGCTCCACAGCGCCGGCGCCGCCTCGAGAAAATCGGCCGGGAGCCGTGCCATCGACAGGCCGAGCAGGTCCTTCAGCTGGCTCACGGCGATGATCAGCGCGATACCGATGGTGAAGCCTTCGATGACCGCCTCGGGGATCAAGGCGATCAGCCTTCCAGCCCTCGCCAGCGCTGCTACGATCAGGATGGCTCCCGCCATCAAGGTCGCGAGCAGCAGCCCATCGAATCCAAATTGCTCGATCACCCCGTAAACCACGACGATGAAGGCGCCGGTCGGCCCGCCGATCTGGACCCGGCTTCCGCCCAACGCCGAAATCAGGAATCCACCGACGATGGCGGTGACCAGCCCAGCCGCCGGATCGGCGCCCGATGCGATGGCAATGGCGATGCTGAGCGGAAGCGCGACCATCGCCACGGTCAATCCGGCAATCGTGTCGGCGACGAACAGCTTCGCGGAATAATCCTGCATCATGGTCAGGAGCTTGGGCTTCACCGGCGATCCCTTGCTGCAATGAACGATGGAGGAGCCATTTCCCGCTAGCCGATAAGGAAACGCCACCCGATCGCGGCGATGAGGACCAATGTGCTCGCGCCGAGGCCCAAAGCTGCGCCGCGGCCGTTCCGCCTTGCATAAGCTACGGTCACGAAGATCTTGAGGGCCATGTTTGCGACAATGGTTCCGGCCACGGCAATAGCCGCCACCTTCCGGTCGATTGCTTCAACGGGCAAGCTGGACAGCGTCACGATCGACGCATCGACATCGAAGCTGCCGGTGATGAACAGGGACGTCGCAATGCCCGCCTCGCCAAACCGCGCCTCGGCCCAGCGGGTCGCGACGGCCGCGGCCGCGACGATTGCAACGAACCCGAAGGCCGGGACCAGCTCGATCGGATTGCCGGGCATGTCGGCCTTGGCCTCCTCCACCTGCGGCGCGTGCCGCCAGGCAAGAAGGGCAAGCACCAGGCCCAGCGCGGCCGCTGGGGCAAGGGTCACCAGGAACTGCGGGAAGGTGGATGGCGACAAGAGCGCCACCAGCGCAAGGACCCGCAAATACATCATTGCGCTTGCGAGCAGGATGCCTGCGGAAAACGGGCCGCTTTCACCCCGCCCAAGCTGCTGCGCCAGGGAAGCGGTAACGGCGGTTGAAGAATAGAGCCCGCCGATGACGGCAGTGGCAAGGACGCCCTTTCGGGCGCCGACGGTGCGATTGGCGATGTAGCCGGCAAAGGAAAAACCGGTGACGAGGACCACCACCAGCCAGAGCTGGAAGGGGTTCCAGGCATCGAGCGGGCCCATGCTCCGGTCAGGAAGAAACAGAAGCACCGCGCCGGCGATCACCGCGTAGCGGGCGAATGCATGGACGTCGTTCCGGTTCAGGCGGGCAATGAACCCATGGCTCTGCTCGCGCGTCGCAAGCAGCAATGTAACCACCGCTGCCCCCGCCACCGCCAGTGCGGGCTCGCCGGCTCCTGCCAGCATCCCAAGGGCAAGGGCGATGATCGCGGCGATGAAGCTGGTCGCATCGCGGTCCCGGCGGCCGCGCCAATAACCGGCGACCAGCCCTGCTCCGATCACGACGGCGATCGAAACGGTGACGAGCGGGTGAACAAGCTCGCCCAACGCCGCGGCAATCCCGCCGCTCGCGCCGATCAGCGCATAGGTCCGAACACCCGCAACCCTGGTGCCGGCTGCATATTGCCGAAGTCGCCAACCGCGCTCGACCCCGATCATCAATCCGGCGGCAAGCGAAGCGCCGAGCAGCAGGGGGAGCGAGACGCCGTTCATGCTTCGCTGCTCCCGTTGATCAGACCGCCTGGGACGGCCGATGCCCCAGGGCACGGCGCAGGGCCGCCTCGCAGCAAATGTCGCCGGGCCAGCAGGCGAGCCAACCCGCACTGGGTGCCGATGGAAAGAAGAGCTTTGGCGGCCATGACAGCCCATTGACCGACTCCGGACGGCGCGTCGCTAGGTACATTCGCGTAAATCCCTGCCTGTTGGAGGGTGCTATGAAGTCTTCCAGCAACATCGCATCGATTGGAGACGGTCATGCCACGCCCCGACCAGCCAGCCCTGGCCATGCTGCCCGAATGGTCGGCGACCATTGCGACGCGCGAGGGCTTCGACCTCAACGTCCGCCCAGCTGCCCCAGAGGATGAGCAGGCGCTCGCGGATTTCTTCGGCCTGCTGAGCCCCCAGGACCTGAGGTTCCGCTTCCTGACTGCAATGAAGCAGGTCACTCCCGGTTTTGCCAGGGAGCTGGTCGACATCGACCACACCCAGACCGAAAACCTGCTCGCCTTCGACGACCGGCGACAGCTTGTTGCAACGGCCATGATCGCAGCGCCCGCCGGAACGAATGATGCCGAAGTCGCCGTCGCGGTTCGCTCGGACCTGAAGGGCAAGGGCATCGGCTGGTCGATGCTGGACCATGCCTGCGACTATGCGCGCTCCCGCGGGTTCAAGGCAGTGCACTCGGTGCAGCTCAGCGACGATCGTACGGCGATCGCGCTCGAACAGGAAATGGGATTTAAGGCAAAGCCCTGCGCTGATGACATGGGCCTCACCATCCTCACCAGGGAGCTCGCGGAACGATGAATATGGCCAACCCCGCCATTCGGCAGCCTCTAAACCGAGCCCGCCTGATCGGGCTTGCCGGCTGGCTCGTACTCATCCTGAGCGCTGGCACCGCCCTTCTGCCATTGATCGGCGCGGCCGAAGGGGCGGCTTTGATTGGCGGACTGCTGGTCCTCACCGGTCTGGCGGAGACGCTGGCGGGGACGTTGCGCCAGCAGGCACGAAGCCTCGCGATGCTGGCAGGCATGATCACGATTGCCGCGGGCCTCATGTTTGCGACCGAGCCGGCAACCAAGTTCATGCCCACGCTGATCATCATTGCGAGCTGGCTGTTCCTTCGAAGCTTCATCCTCGCGGTTGCAGCACTTCTGGAATTCGGATCGGTTCAGTTCTGGACCGGGCTCTCGGCCGTCGCCGACTTCATCCTCGCGATGGTCGTGACCGTCGGCATCTCAGCCTCTGCGCTGATCGTCAGCCTGTTCGGCCCGACACCGCCGCTCATCGCCGATTTCGCCTGGATCCTGGCGATCAGCTTCGTCGCCACCGGCTCAATGCTCCTGGAAGTAGCCAACTGCGCGCGTCACGAAAGCGTCTGAGCCACGTAGCTTCCATTGCCTGGACTAAGACGAGTCGCGGCATCGAACGGAACCCCGCTCCAAAACAATCGCCATATCCTCGCCTTATACGCTCGGCCTTGGTGCTCTCGAGCACCTATCCTGGGGCGCCGCCAACCCTAGCGGCATCAAGGGAGAAATGACGAATGAATGTCTTTCAGGAGCGCAAGCAGAGGCGTGAGCTCGGCCGCGTCAGCAGGGACACCAAGGGCCCACCGGGATTCCACATGGAATTCTCGGGCCAGTGGAACAAGCTGGAGCTGAGCAGCTAGCGTTGTGCGGCGGCGCGCTCCTTCGCGGGCGTGCCGCCCCCAACATTCGGCCCTTCGCGGGCGTGCCGCCCCCAACATTCGGCGAATATCCGCCGAATAGAATTCGTACACATCGGCCGGGCTCATAACCTTCTCGTCGCTGCAATCGAGCAGCAAGAGGAGATGGAAGATGAAGAAGCTCAGCGAAACCGCAGCTCCGAAGCGCGTTCTCGGCAGGGTCAGCAGCGCGACCCAGGGCGGCGTTTATGGCGCGATCGAAACGTCGGGCCTGCGCAACACTGCGATCGAGCTCTGACGTTCGCTGCGAGGCGCGCAGCAGTGCCGCGCGCCTCGCATTCAAGCCATGCGCGCTCCGCTCTCGCCCCCTGCGTTAAGTTTTGGAATGGTCCAGGGCCGCCCGGTTTTCCTGGACGTGCGTGATGACAGCTATTTCCTGCTGGAGCCACCTCACGAGCAGCAATTCCTCGAGCTGGTCGCGAAACCAGCAGGGGTAATGAACGCCGGCCACAGCCTTCGTGCCGCGCTCGGCCTTCCCGAAGGCTCGAAGCTCCCGAGGCTTGCCCAATGTCCGGCTGCAACGCGCGGCATCTACGACGGAAGCGAGCGCCTGCCCCGGACCCGCATCTTGGATGTGATCAGCCTTTGGCGGACGCTGGTCCGCGTCCGACGCGCTCTCAAGACTCTCGCCCTGGAGACGATCCTCAGCGATGTCACCACGGACGGCACCGACAGGGCCGACGCAAGTGAATCGGTCGCCGAACGGGCCACCTGCTTCGCGGCCGCTCGCAAGGCCATCGCCATCGCGCCGAATTGCCTGCTCGACAGCCTGGCACTCCTCGAGTGGCTCGGTCCTTCGCGCGGCGCCGCATCCCTGGTGTTCGCAGTCAAGCTCGACCCCTTCGCCGCGCATTGCTGGATCCAATCGAATGATTTGCTCCTCAACGACCGGCTGGACGAGATCGCGCGATTCCACCCGGTCAGGGTGGTCACATGTTCGCGCGCTACGCGCTGACCTTCGGGCGCGGCGCCCACCGCCACGGCCTCCGCGCAGCAGCGATTTCCCTTGGGCTGGCAACGATCATCGATCGATCGGATCTCCTGTTCGTGGCCGAGCGAGGCACGCCCAGCCTCGAAGCGTCGGGGAAGATCCTCGTCGGCCAGATCTTCTCGCCGAATGGAGTGCGGCTGGCATCGCTCGACCCGCTGCTCGACGCTGCTGCACCGGATCAAGGCGCAACTTTACCCGACCATTATTGGGGCAATTTCGCGCTGTTTGAATCTGCGGGCGGGCAAGCCTCGGTCTATCGCGAGCCCTCGGGAAGCATCCCGGTCTACCATTGCCGGCAGAACGGCGAGGATCTGTTCGTCTCCGACGCGGATTTCGCGGCTCGGCTTGGCCTGCTACGCGACGCCAGCCCCGACGGGCAATTTGCGGTTCACTGGCTGCAATTCCCGTTTCTTCGAACATGCCGCTCGGGCCTTGACGGGGTAACCGAGATTCTTCCGGGGGTGCGGTGGACGCAGAAGCCCTCCGGTGGGTGGCAAGAAACTGCTATCTGGCGTCCGGCGGCATTCCTCGCGCGCCGCGATGCGATCCTCGACCCGGCGGAGGCGAAATGCCGGCTCCGCGAGACGGCCCTCGCCACCATCGCAACGCAGGTACCCCGTGCGAAGCCCCTCCTGCAGCTGTCAGGTGGTCTTGATTCTTCAATCATCGCCGCATGCCTGGGCGAAGCCGGAACCGATTTTGCCGCTGTCACTTTTGCGACCCGGTCGCCCGACGGCGACGAGCGGGACTATGCGCGCGACGTCGCGAAGAAAGTCGGCGTTCGGCTGCGCGAGCTCCTTGAGGAGGATGCTAAGTCGCTCGATCCCCATCCTTCGCCGTCCTTCAGGCCGCCGGCGAATCCGCTTCTCCGTTCGCTTCAGGCTGCGATTGCGTCCGCGGCCGCCGAGCTGCAATGCGATCTGATCGTGGATGGCGCCGGCGGCGACAATCTCTTCTGTTCGGTGACCAGCCCGGCGCCCATCCTCGACGCCTTGTGGTGGCGTGGCCCGCGAGCAGCCTTGGAGTCCGCGTCGAACATCGCGGCGCGCGCGGACTGCACATGGTGGGAAGTTGCCCGAGCGACTTGTCGGCGCGCCCTCAGGCCCAAGGCTGCCTGGAAGGAGGACCGATCGCTGTTGCGGCGGGAGGTCTTGCTCTCGGGGCCGGAGAGGCACCCATGGCTCGAGGGCCTGCCCACCGCGCTTCCAGGCAAGAAGGAGCATGTCGAGGCGCTGGTCCATATCCAGCATTTCCTAGATCGCGGAGCTCCCTGCGGGATCGCCCTTTTGCACCCGTTGATGGCCCAGCCGCTTCTCGAGCTGTGCCTTCGAATTCCAAGCTGGATGTGGGTTCGCGGCGGACGCGACCGCGCGATCGCACGGGACGCGTTCCGCGATCTGCTGCCGGGCTCAGTCTATCGCCGCCGCTCGAAGGGCAGCCTGGAAGGCCTGCTCCATCGTGCATTCGCCCGGCTCGCGCCGGACATGCGCGCGATCCTTATGACGGGCGAGCTCCGCCGGAACCGGATCCTCGATGTGGACGCGCTCGACGGCGCATTCGCCGCATCCGAGTTCGGGCGCGACGATCTTCAGCTGAGGATTAGCGAGCTGGTGGCGCTGGAGCTTTGGATGGGTTGCTGGCGGACGAGCGCTGGATTTGCCAACGCTGTTTGAGTTGGTCCCAGCGCCGATACTGCCCGGCCTTGTCCGGATCAGGATTGCGATGGTCCTCGAGCCAGTAACGGAACCAGTCGAGATTGCGTTCATAGACCGCGAGCCGGTGCCTCGGCTGAACCTTGAGGTGCATCTCGTCCGGGAAGGCATGAAGCTCGGTCGGAGTGCCCAGCCTTGCAAGCCGGGCGTAAAGTTCGGGAACCCGCCTCGCTTCCATTTCCGGCATCTGAAACAGCACGGGAATGCGGACCTTCCCGGCATTGAGCGCCGGTGAAACGACAAGCCATCGTTCCGGGGTCTCTTCGGGAGCGCCATATCCCCAGACCCGCCGGGTCGTCCCCGGAATGTCGCTGCCCGGCATGGCGTTTAGCCAGTAATTGGCCGGTTCCGGCTGCGGCGAGCTGACCGAAAGTACCGCGAGCAGGTCGGAATGGGATGCAACCCAGAACGCCACTTCGCTGCCGAAGCTGAGGCCGCCCATCGCGACCTTGGAGCGATCGACGATCCCATCGCCCGAAAGCTTTCCAACCAGTGCGCGCACCGCCGCGAGGCCGGTCCGATACTCCTCCAGCGCATCCTGGGGACCGGTCGACGGCACCGCGTTGATACAGGCAATGACGAACCCGGCGTCCAGCAACGCCGGGATCGGCCACTCATCGCCCTCACCGCCGCGAAGGAATCCTTCGCAGCTATAATAATTGACGTAGAGCGGCGCGGGTTTGTCGGCCGGCCGCGCTGGCAACATCAGCACGCCGGCGGCATCGCGGCCGCCGCCGATCTCCCAGCGGATGTTCCTGATCGTCGGACGGTATGCCAACCGCAGATCGGCGTTCGGGTCGAACAGCAGCTGCCGCCGACCGCTATCGAGGTCGATGCGCTCTACCCGCGGAGGTGATGCCGGGCCTGCGGCGACGCACAGAGCAGCGGCGGCCGAGACGGCACAGGGATACATATGACGCCGGCCGCCGCCCAACAGGCCGTCGTTATCGGCAACCTTGCGCAGGTGGTTCGAATCTGTCGACCATAGGAACAGCGACTGCCGCCGTTCCCGGTCCATGAATGTGATCAGGACTTCGGCCGAGCCCGGCCGCCACACCATGCTCGCTACCCGTGCCGAGCTGCAGAGCGGATCGCGGCAAGTGAGGTCGCGACCGTCGGCGAAACGCACTGAGACCTTGCCGCTCCTTCCGTCCCAGGCAGAGCTTGCGACATGTCCCTTTGCGCTCCTCGCCTCGCTGGGTGGGCGCGCGCTGGCCAAGTCGAACGCTTGCACGGCCTGAGGGGCCCCGACGGCGGTATCGTCACCGGAGAGGAGATCGAAACGGCGCTGCTGGCGCGGCGAGCGCCACAGCAGCCCGTCCTTTACGAACCAATAGCCGACCAGACGCTGGGTCGACATGCGCCCGTTGATCGATCCGCCGCGAAACAGATTTTGCGACAGGTCGACGGAAGAATCGACGAGGATGCCGCCGTCATATTCCGCTCGCTCGGAGCGGCGGATCTCGTCGCGTGAGGGGCCGACTTTGTACGCAAGCGACCGGCCGTCCTCACCGGCGGCATATTCCTCGACGTCCGCATCGCGAACGATAAGTGGCTCCATCTGACCGCTGCGCACATCGGCCTTCCAGAGGCCGACGGCGCCGTCGACCAGCGCCCGCACGACGATCGATGTCCCTTCCTCGACCCAAACCGGGGCCTCCGCCTGGACGGACCCAGGATCGAGGTAGATGGGATCCCCACCGCCGCCAATGTCTCGAACGCTGCCGCTGGCAAGGTCGACGGAATGCCATCTCAGGACATAGCTGTTGCGCACAATGTCGGCTCGTACCGTCCGGAAGACGGCGAAGCGCCCATTGGGCGAAGCGGACAGGCTGTCGATGTCGACGACTTCGACCAGTTCTCGATTGCTGACCGACGCAGTGGACGATGCGCTTGTTGCCAACGTAACGCAGCCGGCGACCGCCATGCTGCCGATCGCGAACAGGTTTCTCCCGCACGCCATGGCGATCACAGGCCGGCGCGCATCTGCAGCGAGACCGTCCGGCCCCGCCCGGTGGCGTTGACCGGGTCGTAGCCGATGCCGCGGCTGAAGCCGGGCTCGGGACGAAGCAAGGGCGGATCGGCGTCGAACAGGTTCTGGACGTTAAGCGCCAGACGGAACGGCCGCGCCCAGGTCCAGCCCCCTTGCGCTCCGTTGAACGCGACGCCGGCATCGACGGTCGTGAACGATCGGACCGGTCGCACTTGGAGCCCGCGATTGTCGCGATAGCTGTCGGTATAGTTGAGAAAGGCCGCTGCGCTCAGCGGTCCGCTTGTCCAGGACAGACCGGCCCGAGCTCGCCAATCGACGGCGTGGAAGGGCGTGTTCAGCGTGTGGATCCAGGGGCTGGCCTCGGTCAGCTTGTCGTCGAACCGGAACACCTTGTTGGCGTTCATGGAGAGATTGAACCGGTTCGAGCCCAGCTCGAACGCGTAATTCAGCAGCAGGTCTAGTCCGCTTGTCCTTGTCTCGGCGGTATTCGCCACGCGAGCGTCGACGATCGCCACGACATCCTGCGGGCCGGCACCGCCATTGGTGAATCCGGGACCGGAAAAGTCCAGGACCTGATTGGCCCCGGAGAACAGCCCGGTCACGAGATCGGTATTAGGACCCAGCGTCACGATCGGGGCAAGCGCCGGGTCGCCGATCACCACGACCTGCTCGGTCGGAAGCGCGATCCGGTCCGAGAAGCGGATCGCGTAATAGGTGGCTGCAAGGCGGAGACCCGGGATTGTTGGTGGCTCGACATCCACGCCCACTGAAAAGCTCTTGGACGATTCCGGCCTGACGTCCCGGTTGTTGCCGATGAGCGAAGCACCGACGCCCGGCGGCGCCTGACCCGGATCCACGTAGAGAAGAGCGGCCGGGAACAGGAAGATATTGTAATGTCCGAAACTCTCCGAAAGCAGCGGCGCGCGGAACGAGGTGCCGTAGGAACCTCGGAATGCCAGGCCCTCAATCGGCGACCAGAGCAAACCGAGCTTGGGATTGAACGAGGAACCGATCCCCTCATAATGCTCGAAACGCCCCGCGGCGGTCATAGTCAGCTGCTCAAGAGCCGGCTGCCGGTTGCGCGCACCGAACAGGGGAAGGTTGAGCTCGCCATAAGCTGAGATGACGGTACGGGATCCAGACTGCCGGGTCGGCGCATTCACGGAAGTCGCAAACAGGCTGGCGAACCGTTCTCGCCTTAATCCCCAGCCGGCCGCAAGCTTGACCGCGCCTGCCGGCAGCTCGACCAGTGGCCCGTCCGCCTTCAATCCCAGTTCGCTGAAGGCGTTCAGCGTGTTGAGGCGGTTATAGAGGGTGCCGTCCTGAAGTTGCTCCTGTCGGGTACGAGAACGAAAATAGCTCGCTATTCCCTCCAGCGCCCAGGAACCGCCAAGGTCCAGGCCGAGCGCCGCCGTCCCGCCGAGCGACCGCGCCTTGGCATCGACCTCGACGGCGACCGGTGACCCGCCTTCGAAGAAAGATCGGCCCGTGTCCCGAGCCGAATATAATGCCGATATGTCTAGCTCCAGGCGGTTGCCTAGCTCCTGCCTGACGGCGCCGTACAGGCTGTGCCGTTTCTCCCTTGGCGAGAGCATCCATCGATCGGGCAAGTTGATGGTGACGTCGCGGTCCCTGACCCTGATCGGCCGCTCGTCGCGATATTCGTAGGAGAGGAGCGCGCGGCCCCCTGCCCAGTTCGTGCCGCCGGTTACTCCGGCCAGCAGCTGACGGCCCCCGCCTTGGGTGGTCGTCCCAGCTTGCAGCATCGACTCGATGCCATGGAAGTCCTTGCGCAGGATGAAGTTCACCACGCCGCCGACCGCGTCCGAACCGTAGATCGCCGATGCGCCATCCGTCAGCACCTCGACCCGGTCGATCGCCGAGATCGGTAGAAGCGAGACGTCGACGAACGAGCCCACCCCACTGGGCGCGACACGCCGACCGTCGACCAGCACCAAGGTGGCGCGCTGGCCAAGGCCCCTTAGGTTGATCCCGGCGCCATGCTGGGTGATGTCCGCGCCCGTGCCCGTTACAGCGAAATTCTCCTGGGCGACGCCCGACGAGACATTTTGCGGGAGGCGACGCATGAGTTCCTCGACCGAAGCTGGCGCCGCCTCCTCGATCTGTTTGCGGGTGACGGTGATGACCGGAGAGGTTGGGGGAGCGCCGCGCACATGGCTGCCCGTGACGACGATCGTCTCGCTTCGCGCTTCCGACTGATCCTCAGAGCCATTGGCCGGAGCTCCCGCTGCGATGATCAGCGTCTCATCGGAGAAGCGATAGCTCAGCCCGCTGCCCTGAAGGAGGCCCTGGACTGCCTCTTCGGCCGAATATTCGCCCGACAAAGCGATCGACCGCCGGCCCCGGACCAACTCATCAGGCGCGAGCAGATTGGTGCCTGTCCGGACCGCGACTTGGCGAAGCGCGTCCGCCAGTTCCATCGTCGGCAGGTCGAAACGATAGCGGGCAATCGACTGCGCGCCGGCGGCGCCTTCGACGACCATGATTGCGGCTACAGCGGCTCCATGCCAAAATTTCGACCGATTGGCGAACATCCATCCACTCCCCCATTTGTCCCTTCCAGACAGGGACTGATGGGCTGGAGACGGATGGAGAGTGGCTTACCCCCCTTTTTTCTTTCGCGCTCTCGGCGATATCAAAGAATAATTGCCCTCGCTGGTTCGCTCGACCTTGAGCGCGAACATGTCGGCAAGCGAGTTCGCCAAGCCGGCAGCATCCCCGACGCGAAATGCCCCGGTGATCTTCAATCCACCAACGGAATCGTCCGCAACGAGGATCTGAGCCCGGGAATAGCGGTTGGCGGCCTCGACCGCCTCCGCTAGCGGCGCCGCTTCGAATTCGAGCATGCCCGCGGCCGATTCCTCGTCGCTCTGCGGCGCGCGCACTTTGCGAACATTGCCCGAGATCGTGCCTTCGAAAGCAGCGCCGGCGTCAAGCTCGATCTGTCTTGGTCCTGATGTTCCGTCCGCCCTCCCGCTTACCAATGCGCGGCCCTGGTGGACCTGGCCTCGGACCCGTTCGCCCCGCAGCTCGATATCGATAATGGCGCCAGAAGCGCTGATTTCCATTGCTCCGACCGCGATTGCGAATGGCGCGCTGCCTTCCTCGATATCAAAGCGGATCCGCCCCCTCTCGACGTCGGCACGGCGTTTCGCGCCGTCGAGCACCACTCGTATCGCGCTCTGCCCGCCGAGAACCACCATCGAACCGTCCTCGAGCCTGACGGTCTTCATCTCGCCGATCTGCGTCGCAAGGAATAATGCCTCGCGGCGCTCGAATGGTGGAGCCCCCATTCCCTTCAGCACCAGTAAGCCTGCCGGGATTAGCAGGATCGCGGCCAAGACAGCGGCCAGCGCGAAACGCGGTCTGCCAGAAGGCTCTTTGTGAACGGATCGGTCGCTCCGGCGGACCTCCCTTAGCAGGCCAGCCTTTTGATAATTGGCGCGGACCCGCTCGAAGGCTTCAGCATTTCTCGCATCCGCCTCGTACCAGCTGCGGAACGCGGGATTCGCGCGCCCGTCGCGACCTTCGAGACGGGCGAGCCACGTCGCTGCTTCGCTGCGCAGCCTGGCCTTGGTTTTTGGGAGTCGGATGGGCATCGTCACGTGCGATCAAGCAGCCGGTCGATCATTGCAATCGCCTTGCTCATCTGTTTTTCGACACCTTTCACACTGAGCCCCGTCCGCTCGGCAATCTCGGCATAACTCAAGCCATCGATGCGATGCGACATGAATATCTCGCGGGTGCGCGGCTTAAGCTTCAGCATCGCAGCTTCCAAACGGCGAAGCGTATCTCGAGATTCCAGCGCTGCAATCTGGTCGACCTGCGGAGGCTCGATCACCTCAACTTGCGCCTTCCGGTGGACGCTTCGCGATCGCCACCAGTCGTTCAACAGATTGGCGGAGATGCGCCGGAGATAAGCTTCGGGCGTGCGGATCCTGCTCCGGACCGGGTCCGGGACGCTCAGGAACTTCGCGAAGCTTTCCTGCGCAATGTCGCGGGCCGTCTCGACACAATCCGTCCGGCGCGCGAGCTGCGAAATGAGCCGAGCCGATTGTGATCGATAGAGTCTACCCAACTCCTCGTCGCCGGGCCCCTTCCAGTCGGCGCCGATCTGTTCTGCCGCACCGGCATGTCCGGCATCTCCAGCGTCGAACGGTTTCACGCTTGTTCACCGCGGGCATGCCTCGACGGAGAGCATCGATCGAACCGCTTCCGGATCGGAATTGAATGGACCTGCGGCATTTCCGGCCTCCCTCGGGCGAGACGCCGGATAGCCGGGTGTTGAGAACATGCTTGGACATGCGCCGCCGCCTTTAGCCGAAGGCCTGGACATGCACGGCGGCCACCCGGCCGAATTGGCCGGTCTTATTCACAAGCAGGGTTCTCACGCCCCGGCGCCCCAAGGCGCAAAGACAAGGCTAGGCAGCTTCCTCGTCTGAAACAAGTATCAACATTTCAGAGTGTAGACCAAGTTGTTCGGCAACTCCCGCTCGCTGCGCAGCTGCCGCAACCTCTTGTTCCCATTTAAGGAAGGATGCCCGCTTCTCTTCTTCAAGTTCGTAGCAGTCGTAGGTTCGCTCAAGGCCTTTCTTGACATGATTGAGCATTGCCTCGGCGGTTTCGAAGTCGACCTTCAGCCGCTTCGTGTTAGATCGCAGTGTTCGGCGCAAATCATGCGGCGTGAAGCGCTCGATCGGGCGACCAGCGAGCAGCTCCATCCTCCTTTTCACGCGGTTGCGCGACTTGTACCAAGTGTCCTTGGACCGCGCCCCGTCGAGTTTCGGTGCCGGAAACACCCACTCGCTGTCCGACTGCATGAGCGACCAGCCCCATGGCCCGAGCGGAATCCGATGCTCTACCGAGTTCTTCGTGCGCTCGGCCGGGATCGTCCAAATGCCGAAAGCAAGTTCGTCCGAGCGCGCGTTTGATACTTCAGACAGGCGGGCGGCCGTCAGCAGCCATATCAGCATTCCACGCTGATAGTCACGTTCCTCATCGACCAGCGCCCGGAGAAACCATTCAATCTCCTGAACGCTCAGACGTCGCGAGCGCGGCGTCTCGGGGAATCGCAGGTCCGCGAGGCGCCGCGATGGGTCGATCTCGAGACCGACCGCCATGCCGCGAAGCGAGGCACACCAGCCAAAGAACACCTTCAGCTCGGCCGCGAGGCGATTAGCTCTGATCTTCGCCGCTTTGCCCTTCGCTTCGACTAGCTTGATGAGATCGGTCTCGGTGACCTCATATATGATCTTCCGCGCCAGCTTGGGTGCGATGTCGCGCTTAAACATTTCGAGCTTGTCCGCGATGGTTCTCGGCTTGTTGGGGCGCTTGGCTCGCGAAGATCGTCCCTCGCGGACCGCCTCCATGTAGAGCCCGTGGGCGCGTTCCACGGTCATTGTCGCAAGGCGCTCATCGGCTCGCGCTGTTTCCCTTGGGTCGATGCCAGCGTCGATCTGACGGTTGAGGCCATTCGCCCACTCGCGCGCATCAGCGATGGAGAAGGCCGGAAACAGCCCAAGGCTGAGCTTCACTGCAACTCCGCTACCCGCAACGCGCCGCCTGAAACGCCAGCGCTTCTTGCCGCTTTGCAGGGCCTCGATCGCGAGGCCCCGAGTCTCCGGGTCGTCAAGCTTACCAGCTTTCAAATCATCGATAAGTGACGGAGTTAACTGACGTTTTCTGCCTTTGCCGGCCCGTCGCGACACTCTTGTGACCGAAAGATCGGTACACAAATCGGTACACAAATTGGGGTCAGCCGCGGCAAACTCCGTCCGTCCGCGTCTAACCTGGTCCAACTTAATTACGTTTTCGTCCGAAGATCTTACCCGCGCTGAACTGCCTGCCATACCGACTCCAATCGGTCCTAAGGCGGAACAAAAATCGGGACACAAATCGGTACACAAGACGCGTCAAAATGAGGCTTTTTCAGGCGAACCCTGTCCAGCTGACGGCGTGACCGATCTGAGCACAAGTCATTGTTCTAGGACCGAAACTCGAGGATTCGGTTGGCTGGG
The DNA here is from genome assembly GCA_036402035.1 of Sphingomicrobium sp. GTDB lineage: Bacteria > Pseudomonadota > Alphaproteobacteria > Sphingomonadales > Sphingomonadaceae > Sphingomicrobium. The sequence continues at coordinate 3,516 of DASWTR010000463.1, read as the reverse complement.
GCGGCAGGATTCGAACCTGCGTATGCCGGTACCAAAAACCGGTGCCTTACCGCTTGGCGACGCCCCAGCATGGGCCGCCCGTGGCTTCGGGCGCTGGCTCGCGGGGCGGCTTATAGTGGCTGGGCGCGGCTTGAAAAGCCTCTATCAGGCAATCTTGCGCCGCACGGCCGCGGCCGGACGTTCCAGCTCCGCCGGCCCGACAGGCCGCCCGAAGTGGAAACCCTGCAGCTGGGTGCAGCCAAGCTGTCGCATGACATTCGCCTGCTCTTCGGTCTCGACCCCTTCGGCGGTGGTTTCGACCCCCAGCCCGCGCGCCAGGGCCAGGATCGCGTGAACAATGGCGACACAATCCCTGGCGCCTTCGGCGGCGCCGCGGACGAAGCTCTGGTCGATCTTGATCTTGGCGAAATGCGCGCGGCTCAGATAGCCGAACGAGCTGTAGCCCTTGCCGAAATCGTCGAGCACGAGCCGCACTCCCAGCGCGCGTAGCCGTTCCAGCGACGCCAGCGTCGCGGCATCGTCGCCGAGGAAAACGCTTTCGGTGACCTCGAGCTCGAGCCGGCCCGGATCCAGCCTGGTCGACGCCAGGGCGCCCAGCACCGTCCTGGCGAGGCCCGCGCCCGATAGCTGAGCCGCCGAGATATTGACGGCGACCCGCATGTCGCCGCCCCAGCCAATCGCCTCGGCACAGGCCTCGCGGATGACCCAGTCCCCGATCTGGTGAATCAGGCCGGCATCCTCGATAATGGGGATGAACTGGTCGGGCGGGATGTCGCCACGCTTGGGATGGCGCCAGCGGAGCAGGGCCTCGCGGCCGACCGTCTCGCCGGTGGTCGCATCGACGATCGGCTGATAGGCCAGGGTAAGACCATCGCCGCCCAGGGCCTCGCGGACATCCTGCTCGAGTAGGCGGTTTTCCTCCGCTTCCTCATACATCCAGCGTTCGAAGAAAGCGTGGCCGCCACGCCCCTCCTCCTTGGCGCGGTAAAGCGCGAGGTCCGCACTGCGCATCAACTGCTCTTCGAGCAAGCCATCGCCGGGACACAGCGCAATGCCGATGGTTGCGCCGACGTGAAGCGTGGCGGCGCCGATCGTGACGCTCTTCGAAAGCTCGACGATGATCCGTTCAGCCACCGAAGACAGAAGCTCGCGGTCGCAGCCGCCGCTCCAGATGACGGCAAATTCGTCCCCGCCAATCCGCCCGATCCGCCCGCCGGCACCCACCGCACTTTCCAACCTGCGCCCCACTTCGACCAACAGCTGGTCGCCAATGGCATGGCCCAGCGTGTCGTTGACCAGCTTGAACCGATCGAGGTCGACCAGCAGCAGCGCGCAGCCGGTCTTATGCTCCCATTGCTGGAGCATTGCCTCCTCGAGCAGCTCGCGAACCAGCAAGCGGTTCGCGAGCCCGGTCAGCGGATCGGTCCGCGCGGCGCGCACCGCGTCGTCTCCGGACAGTCGCGCGTCGGTAATATCCGAAGCAACGCCGCGCCAACCCACCAGCTCGCCCTTCTCGTCGCGGATCGGCTTGCCCGATATCGACCACCAGCGGAGCCGGTCGGCCGACAGGATCGCGCGGTCGCGGAACGGCGTGCCGCTATCGAGGTCCTCGAACAGGCTGCGCATGCCGCTGGACAGGGTCGAAATCTGTCCCATCGGATCGAGGAAACGCCGGTACTGGACGCCGATCACCGCTTCTTCGGTAAGCCTCATCTCTGCCAGCAATTCGGGCGACATTTTTGCGATGCGCAGATCGCCGTCCAGCTCCCACAGGCCGCCGGAACCGGTCGCCTCAAGCTCGCGCAGCAGCTTGATGATCTCGCCCTGCTCGCGGAGTTCGATGCGGTCGCGGCTATGCGCGATGAACTGGCGCGCAGTGCTGAGGATGTTGAGCGTCAGCACGCCGGAATAGACGATCATCAATCCGGTCATTCCGGGGCTGTCGAGCTTCAGGGTCAGCGAAACGCAACCGATGGTCAGCATCCCGACGTAGAGCAGCGCCGCCTGCGGCAGAGACACCAAAGTAATGCTGCCGGCGCTGACCAGTGCGGCCATGATGACGCAGATGAAGATTTGCTGTGCCGCGCCGGCGGTGTCGAACCAGACAAGGGGTGGCACTAACCACAAAGATGCCAGCACCGCGATCAGCAAGCAGATGTTGCCAGTGCGCGGCGGGTATCGTTCGGCATATTCGGGATCGTTGCGCAAGCGGACCGCGCGTACCCCGCGCATGAAGCACAGCAACATCGCGGCGCTGAACCATAGTCCCAGCTGAAAATTGTCGGTCGAATCGCGCAACCCGACCACCATCACTGCGGCGACCAGGATCTGGATGGCGACCGTGGCCGGAACCAACCTCACCAAGGCGTCGATCTGCGATTGGCGAACCGCGCGGCCGATGCGGTCTCGCGGCGTGTTCAGGGACAATAGATCACCGCAGCGCAGCCCCCGGCCGTGGGCGCGCCGATCAGCTTTCGATATCTGCGATTGTTCCCCCACTCGACGCGGTTCCGCCTAGCCCCAGATGATCCGGCGATCCCGGCTTATGGGGAGAGTGCGAAGAAAGCGTGAATCGACCGGAAAGCGCGATCAGTAATTCAGCCGCCGGTTGACGAGGTCGTCATAGTCGCGCGCCAGCTGTCGCGACAGGTCGCCGACTTCGAAGTTCCACGGACCGACGGAGCGAATGAAGGTCACCTCCGCGGCCGATCCGGTGATGAACATCTGCTCAAAGCCCTCTAGCTCCTCCGGCCAAATCGCCCGCTCGATCACCTCGATCCCGCGTCGGTGGGCTAGGTCCATCACTGTGCGCCGGGTGATGCCGTCGAGGAAGCAATCCGGAGTCGGGGTGAACAGCTGGCCGTCCTTGACGAAGAAGGCGTTGGCGCCGGTCGCTTCGGCCACCTGCCCGCGCCAGTCGAACATCAGCGCATCGTCATAGCCGCGTTCGTCGGCATGCTTCTTCGACAGCGACGCGATCATGTAGAGGCCGGCGGCCTTCGAATGGACCGGTGCCGTATAGGGCGCCGGACGGCGCCACGGCGCGATGTCCAGACGCAGCCCTTTTTCGGCGATCTCGGGCGGGAAATATTTGCCCCAGTCCCATGCCGCAATCGCCATGTGCGGCTTGGTGTTCTTCGGGCTGACCCCCATGTTTTCCGAGCCCCGCCATGCGACCGGGCGGACATAGGCGTCGGTCAGGCCGTTGGCCTTCACCACCTCGTTGCAGGCGGCGTCGATCTCGTCGACCGTCCAGGGCAGCTCGAAGCCGAGCAGCTCGGCCGACTTGCGCAAGCGGGCGCTATGCTCACTCAGCTTGAATATCACGCCGCCATAAGCGCGCTGGCCTTCGAACACCGACGATGCATAGTGCATCGCGTGGGTCAGGATATGGACATTGGCCTCGCGCCACGGAACCAGCTTCCCGTCGATCCAGATCCACCCGTCGCGGTCGTCGAAGCTGCGCGTCTCGGCCATTGAAATCCTCTCGTTTCGACGGCCGCGCCTAGGCGAGCG
>DASWTR010000462.1:0-6159 GCA_036402035.1 Sphingomicrobium sp. | reverse complement strand
TCGGTTATCGAGAATTGCGTAGACCATCTGAGCCCGCTTCCTGTGATTGGGCGGGACGGCAACACCTACCACCCACCAGCTCGCTATAAAGGGCGGTTCCTCGGCTACATCGATGTGAGCACGATCATCTTGCTAGCGATCAACCATCTTCACGATCTGGTTGAGGAAGCGGCCTCGCGCCTCCGCTGATACTCCATCGCCGAATAAATCAGATCCACCAGCTCCTCGTTCGGAGTGGTTCGAGGCTCCTCCAAAAGAGCTTGGACGCCGGCCCGGATCATGCCGGGGGTAATCTCAATGTCGTCTGACAAGTTGTCCTCCTTTTAGGAGGGCGTCACCATGCTTCCTGACCGCTTGGGTTTGGGAAGTATAATAACGCCAACGACAAGGGGGAAGTGGCGAGGGCACGATGGGCCCGCTGTTTGCGCAGCAACTATCGACGGAACCGTTCCGCCTTCAGCCAGGCCTGTCGCGCGCCTTCCGCCATTCGTTCGGAGGAGACAGGCCCGTTATACTTGAACAGGCAAACCCAAGAACGACCTGAGCGGCCAAATCGCGGAAACATACTGAGGCGCTTCCCGTCGACGATCGTGAGTTCGTCGTGCAGCTCTGTTCGGTCGACCCAATCTGGGCATGTACTCTCGCTCACGGCCATCGCGTATGGCAAATCCGCGCTATAATTGGGTAGATTTCTGAGTTCGGGCGCCAGAGTTACATATCGTCGGGTCATAATGTCTATTTCAATTGCTCCTGGATACTGGGCGGCCCATTGCTTCGCCTGCTGCTCGGCCCAAACCGGCCTGAAAAATCCCGCGACGAGAAGGGCACTGCCGACAAGCACTGATCCTACGCACGCACTCACCAACAACTTTCGGCCCGCCTCCCAAAGCCGGCCGCATACCAACCCAAGCGCAACCGAACCCGCAGCGAGCGCGATCAGCATCACCCTGGGCTTCGGATCCATCGCGAAAAAATAGTTGATGAGGGCGATGTAAATAGCCGCAAAGCCGAGCAGCAGCCATGCAGCCCGACGGTCCTTAGGCTGCAAGTAGCGCCGGCCCACGAACAGCAGTAGCGGAGTCAGAAGCAATGCAAAGCCAGCTCGGGCGTTGAATAATATATTCAGCGGACCGTCTACCAGCCAATGGAGCTCAATGCCTGGCTCGCGCTGCCAACCACCGATAATTGCCGGGTTCAGGATTGGTGACCCACGGGTGTCCACTGCTGGGTCCAGCTGACTCGAGGGAATTTTGGTGTGCGCTAGGGAAAGGTGGCGACGATAAAGAAAATCGTTGGTCACCCACTGATAGGCAATGAACTCGATCGCCAGCGGGAGGAAGAAGCCGGCCCCGGCCCAGGCAAGGTCGCTCAACCGGGGCCTCTTGCCTGAAACATAGAGCGCCAGGAAAATGACCGCGGCAGCCGCGAGCGAGGTCTCGCGGACCTGCACCGCCAAACCAAGAAATAGCCCCGCGGCGAATGCCCAGATGGACTTGCCTGAACTCCGCCAATTTACGATGCACAATACACTGCCCAGGATGAAGGCAAGCTCTATCGCCTCGACGCTTGGCGTCATCAATTGCAGCGCGAAAGTTGGCATCGATACGAACAGGACGGCGATGAACGTCGCCGCCAAGGCGCCGAACAGTCTGCGCCCGATCTCGGCTACCAGCAGGGCGGCCGCTACGCTGCTGACCAGTGGCCAGATCTGGACTGTGAGGCGGGATTCGCCGGCCAAAGCGATAATCGCCGCGATCGGCGCAAATATGGGCCAGCGTCCCTCCCAATGATTGGTTGGAAGACACATTCCATGCTCGACCCAGCAACGGGCCGCCGACAAATAGCGCGCGTCGTCCTGCCCTCCCCCGATATAACCAACCGGATTCAGAAGCAGAACAACAATCAGAGAAACGCCGACGGCTATAGTGGGGTATAAAGCAGAATCGATGCCCGGCCGAGGCGGAGAAATTGAACCGTCTGTCTGGTTTGCCATAGCAGCGCCCCCCCCATTTCCCTGTTGGCTATTCATCCTTGCTGTAAGTCACAAGTCGGTGCCGGTGCCTGTTTCGATTTGACACCCCCGGGCTGCGCCGGAAGATGCTTGCGCGGAATGCTGCTAGGTAATTGGAAAGGAACCCTAGTCCCAGGCGACAGCGAATGACCGAACACCCTTCGGTAGCAAAACCAACAAACCGGTCCGTGGCGATCCAGCTTTGGGCGATAGGTGCCCTCGGCCCGCTGATTTACTTTTCAAAAGGTGAAATTGGCAAGAACGACTTTGTCGCGCTCTGGATTGCAGGAAAACAGCTGCTGTCCGGAAACGTAGTCGGCATCTACGATCTCGCTTCGACCGGTCAGTACACAGCGCTTTTTGACCTCGGCCAAGCCACCATTTTTCCTTATCCGCCACATGCGCTGTTCCTGATCGCACCATTTTCCATGCTTCCCCAAATGTCGGCATATTTGGTTTGGACTCTAGGAACGGCTGCTTTCTTCTGGTGGTGTGCGAGGCCTTATTTTCGAACGGGCGTTCCTTCCATCCTATCGATTATGACACCTGCCGCCATCTCCACCATCGCTTTCGGCCAAACAGGGCTCTTGTTCGGGGGGCTCTGGATTCTCGCCTTTCGGGGGAAATGGCCGGCCGTGGCCTTGCTGACGATCAAGCCGCACCTTGGATTTCTCGCCATTCTCTCGCTGCGAAGCCGATCCGACTTTCTCAAGACAGCGTTGCTGGCGGCCGCGTTGGTCGTTGTCAGCGCGCTAATGTTCGGGGTTGGGCTATGGGCGTCCTTCTTTGATCACACCATCGCTCATGCGATTAAAATCTCGAATCTGAACCGCTGGTTCTTTGCCGGAGTGACCCCGGCGATCGGCTATGGATTCTGGGGGTGGCTCCCGTTCGCTGCAGCTGGTGCGTTGATGCTGTGCAGGAATGTCAATCTGTTCACGGTGTCGACTGCCTCCTTTCTGATTTCTCCCTATGGCTTTCATTATGATATGACGGTCGCTTCAATGGGCTTCGGCCTGTTGATCGCCTCTCATTGGCAGGAAATGCCGATCCGACATCGCATACCCGTCGCCTTGGGATTCCTCTCACCGGCAATCGCGATTACGGGTGCCTGGTGGATTCCGCCGCTTCTTCTTTGGGCCCTGTGGACCCAGGTCCAATACCCCGAGCCAAGCCCCACGGCTAAGAGCGCATTGGAAACGGCTCGCGCATAATTTGGGAACAGACTGGGGAGTTACTACCTTTAGGGTGCAGTAGGACCATTGGTGTAAATTTGCATTCATGATGCTTCACCCGATCGAGCAAGCCGTACAGCCTATTCAACTGAAGCTGACCGCCAAGTCGGTCGCGTTGTTGCATTCGATCGAGCATCGCCTCACCAGGATCATGACATTCTGGTTCGTGATCGCCCTGCTGGCTTCGGCGGCACGCATTGTCGCCAGTCCAATCCAGGGCGCTCCGGATTTGTCGACGTTCGCACCCTATGTGCTGCTGGTCGGGGCCCCGCTAGTTTCGATGGGTTTGGCGCTGAGCTGGTTCAAAAACGGCGACGGGCTGCCGCCACCGACCGTGCGCTTTGCCATCGCCGGCCGTTGGCGCAACGTTAAAGCTGAACAAGCACGCCGCCATCCGCTCTATGGAAGTAGTGGGCTGATGGTCTCACTGCTGGTTGGAATGCTGCTCAATGTGCCGGTGCGGTCGCTTGAGTATCTGGCGGCCATGCCGGCATTCGCCGGCAGCGTGCCCGAGTGGCTGTCGACGCTCCGCTTCGTCATGACGCTGGACGTCGTACTATTAAGCAGCCTCTACACCATGGCCTTCATCGCCGCGCTGCGTCGCGTGCCGCTGTTCCCGCGGCTGCTGGTCGCCATCTGGCTGATCGACATCGCCATGCAGCTCGGTATCGCCAGCGCCGTTGCCGACACCTATGGCCTGCCGGCTCCGGTCGCCGATGCGCTGCAGACGTTGCTCGAAGGCAATATCACAAAGGTGTTGATCAGTGTCTGCCTGTGGCTGCCGTACCTGTTGCTGTCGAAGCGGGTGAACGTCACCTTCCGGCATCGGGTCGAGGCGTAATTAGTTCCCCGGCGAAGGCCGGGGCCCAGGCCGGCGACAGCCGGACACCGTTTGCAGTTCGCAGTGAGGAGCTGCCCTTTGGCCAGCCCTGGACCCCGGCCTTCGCTGGGAAACCTGCGACTCGGCGCGATTATCCACAGGCTCAACCGCCGAGTCGGCGCTCTGTCGACCTTAACTTTCGACAACCGCTGGTTTTCGGGCAGGGATTCTGTCCACAATTGGCACGCGCGAAATAACTTGCCGCGCCCCCGCTGGCCGAAGTGTTCGTCAAAAAATACTGGATTCCCGCTATTTTTAAATAGGGCTAACCGACCCGGGCGGTTAACGCCTATTAAATCAGCATGCTTGACAAAAAGTTAAGGAAGGGTGAGCGTTGCCCCAGTCGAGCGGCCGGGGGGCCGTGGAAAAATGGTGCGGGGGCAATCGCTTGGGCGGTTCACCCCCGCCGATTAGAAGCTTCCGCTTCCCCTACGACTGCAAGGCGTCCCGATCAGCCCATAGGAGGGCTGGGGGGCTAATTTCAGTAAGGGGACGGACAATGACGAACTTCATCAAAATGCTTCGTGACGATCGCGGCGCCTCGGCGGCCGAATATGCGCTGATTCTCGCCATCATCGGCGCGGTCATCGCCATTGCGGCGCTGGGCCTGAGCCAGGCCATTGGCGACGCCATGAACGATACTTCGAATTGCATCGAGACGCCGAACAGCTCTGCCTGCGCGCGCACCTAAGTAAGAATTGGAGCGGCCGCGCGTATTGCGGCCGCTCCACCTTTCCGCCCGGTGTTCGGGCCTGTACAGTAACCGGCGAGTGGACGGCCTAGTTTAGCGGGGGACCAGGCAAATGAAGCGTCAGACTATCATCGCGCTCGGCGTCGCCGTCATCCTTGGGGTGATCGCCGTTATCGTTGCAAACGCGTATCTTTCCGGCCGGGAGCGGCAGATGGCTGCCGCCGAGCCCCAGGGCCTCGTCCGCGTCGCGGTCGCCTCCATGCCGTTGGCCTATGGCGACGAAGTAACGCCTGACAAGGTCAAGTTCGTTTCCTATCCGCAGGCCAGCCTGCCTCCCGGTGTCCACCGGTCGATGGCGGAACTGCTGCCTGAGGGCAAGCGCCGCGTCGCGCTGCGTCCGGTCCTGGTCAATCAGCCGCTGCTGGCGGCCGACCTGTCGGGCGAGGGAGGCTCCTCGATCGCTGCGCTACTGCCTGATGGCATGCGCGCCTCGACGGTCCGCATCAACGATGTCTCGGGCGTCGCCGGATTCGTCAAGCCCAACGACACGGTCGACGTCCTGGTCACCCGCACCGCGATCGGCCCTGACGGCGCGCAGACCGGACAGCAAGTCACCGACGTGCTGCTGCAGAATGTCCGGGTGATCGCCATGGGTTCCGACGCGGTCGGCGCCGACGGCAAGCCGAGCCCGACCAATTCCACCACGCTCGAAGTCACTCCCATTGACGCGCAGAAGCTGGTGCTGGGGCAGCAGCTTGGAGCGCTAAGCCTGGTGCTGCGCAAGCCGGGCGAGGAACAGAATATTCCGCGGGTGGAGGCGGTTAGCCTCGATGACCTGCGCTACGATTATTACAGCTCGCTGCCGCCGGCGGCGCGGCCCGCCGCGCTCGCTTCGGGCAAGGCGATCGCGACTCCCCCGGCCGATCGCCGGGCGCGGATCGCCCGGCTGAGCCAGCCGCGCCGTCCTGCCGCGGTTCGCCGCGCCGTCGCGCCGGCCGCTCCGGCAACCAAGACAGTCGAGATTACCAGGGGTGTGGAAACCAAGGACTATGAGGTGGGGGGCTATGCTCATTAGGACCTTTAAGGGGGCCACGCTCGGCGCTGCCCTGGCAATCAGCGCTGCGGCCTTGGCCGCGGCACCGGCCGCGGCGCAGGTCGCGGTCAGCGAGGCGGACGATATCCGCGCCGGCGAGCTCGCCGTGCCGATGAACAAGAGCCAGGTGCTTCGCACCGACCGGCCCTTTGCCACGGCGCTGGTCGGCAATCCGGACATCGCCGACGTGCTGCCGCTGTCGGACAGCTCGCTGCCGCCGGCGGCGCGGCCCGCCGCGCTCGCTTCGGG
>DASWTR010000461.1:0-1590 GCA_036402035.1 Sphingomicrobium sp. | reverse complement strand
GAACCCCCACATCTTGCGATACTGGAACCTAAATCCAGCGCGTCTACCAATTCCGCCACGCCCGCGCGGACGCCTGAAGGTGGGCGGCCTATAGCAAGGTTGGTCGTGGGGGCAAGAGCATCGGGGCAGGCAACTCTTACCGCACGCCGGGGTTATGTTCCTCAAGGAGCGCCAGATGCAACAGACCCCCCAACCGCCCGAGACACCCCCTCAACAGCCCGACCCCGGACAGCCGAGCCAACCCGCTCAGCCGACACCACCGCCGCAGGAAGCACCCCCGCTCGCTCCCGATGTCGACGTCCCGGCGCCGGGCACGCAGCCGCAGGGCTGATCATTGGCTAGCCGTCCGCCACGGCCTGGCAACCCACCGCCAGACGATGAGCCCGGCCACGTGCCGCCACTGCCGGGCGAGCCCGAACCTCCGCCGCCGCCCGATCCGGTAGCGCGTTAAACGCGCCTGGCCGAGGCGACCATCGCCTCGAAGTCGGGCAGCGAGGCGTTGAAATAATGCGACCGCGCCGCGTCGAACAGCATCAGGTAGAGCCTGCCTTCAATTACCGCGCCGACGGCCCGCCCCTTGCGGCGAACTTCGTCGCTGTCGAGATGCTCGAAATCATATTGGAAGCCGTTGGCGCCCAAGAAGGCGCGCGGGGTGAGCGAGACGGTCTTGAAGTCGACCGCGCCGCCGCGGACCCGGTAGAGGCTCTCGACCATCGCCGCGATCTCGAACGGAGTCATGTTGGCCCGGAACTTGGGCACTTGCCGGTCATCACGACGGCGCTGGTAGACCAACGCCTTGCCGCTCTTGAGGCCAGTAACGAAGCTGACGCCGTCCAGATAGGGGCCGTTCTTGGTCCAGTCCTCGACGTCGCGGATGTCGGTGAAGAGGCGGGACGAAATCCTGTTCCACTCGCGCGGCGGTGTAACTGCCAAGCTGTTGTCGCCGACCCTAACTTCCTTGGCCCTGATCAGCGAGTAACCACCATAGCCGTAGCCACCACCGGTTGAGGCGCAGGCCGGCAAGGCTGCCGCCGTCGCCAACAGAAGAATCGCCCGAGAGATACGCATCACCACCCTCCTCAACCGGCCATCATCTGGCGGACGATCGCTGCGTCCGGCGCTTGGGGCGCCATTTGCAGGTAGCGGGCGAAGGCCGCCCGCGCTTCAGCCGACCGGCCCTGCTTGAGCAGCATGACCCCATGCCAGCGCCAGGCGTCCGCCGGCGCGTCGGAATAGGCCACCGCCGCGGCATAGCCCTGAGCGGCCCGCGCCTCGTCATTCTGCTTCTGGCTATTGCGCAGGCGCCAGATTTCCCCTTCGTTGAAGCGCAGCAGCCCGTTCCAACCGTCCTTGGCCAAGGTATTGACCACATATTGGCTGGCGCCGGGATCGTTGAGCTTGACCTGGTCGTCGAGGATGGTCGGGCGAAGGCCGGCGATGGTGGTCAGATAGCGCTCGCGATGGGGGTTGTAGCTCTTGCCCGGCACCTTCACCTCCGCGGCCGAAACTTTCAGGTCGGCCATGCGCGCTTCCGGCGAGGGGTGGGTCGAGAAAATCGAGAACTCGCGCTCGCGGCGTTTGCGGCGATAT
>DASWTR010000460.1:0-2675 GCA_036402035.1 Sphingomicrobium sp. | reverse complement strand
GGTCCTTCCAAAGCAGGTAGCCGCCGACGGCAACAAGGAACAGGGTGACCGCAACGACGATCCACTTGCCATAGCTCTTCGCCATGTCACGCAGCTGGTCGCGACGGAGATTTTCATCGACTTCGCGGACGAAACTTTCGGCCGGATCGTTGGGAAGCGCCAAAGGGGTCCTCAATCAATAAGCGTGGGGATCGCCAACTTCTTTTTTCCCCACCCCAAATGAACAGAAGCTGGCGGCGCCTCGTCTAGCGCGGCGGACGGGAAAGGCAAAGGGGCTGGTTGATGGCCGCCGCAGGGTTGCGCGTACTGTCAACTTCCCTAGGTGGAAGAGAATGCCCCATCATACGCCCCTGATCGGAACGATAGTTGCAGGGCTGGTGGCGGCGTTCCTGCTGGGCGCGCTAGCCCACCGGCTGAAGGTCTCGCCGATCGCGGGTTATCTGCTTGCCGGGGTGATGGTGGGGCCGTTCACCCCCGGCGTGGTCGCGGATTCGGCGCTTGCCGGCGAACTGGCGGAAATCGGGGTCATTCTGCTGATGTTCGGCGTCGGGCTTCATTTCTCGCTCCGCGACCTCATGGAAGTGCGAAAAATCGCATTGCCCGGCGCCATTGCGCAAATCGCTGCGGCAACCGCCATGGGGGCTGCCCTGGCGCTAGTGCTGGGGTGGGGCCTGTTCGCCGGCCTTGTTTTCGGTCTTTCGCTCTCAGTGGCCAGTACCGTCGTTTTGCTTCGAGCCTTAGAGAGTCGAAACCTGGTCGACACCGACCGGGGCCGGATCGCCATCGGCTGGCTGATCGTCGAGGACATCGCAACCGTCCTCGCGCTGGTGATGCTGCCAGCGATCGTTGCCGCTATGGCCAACGAGGGCGGATCGCCCGTCGTCACGCTCGGCCTCACCCTGCTTAAGCTCGCCGGATTCGTCGCCGTCATGCTGCTGATCGGGCGGAAGGCGATCCCCTGGGCCCTGCACTGGGTCGTTCATACCGGCTCTCGCGAGCTATTCCGTCTCGCCGTCCTCGCGATCGCGCTCGGCGTCGCTTACGGGGCTGCGTTAATCTTCGATGTGTCCTTCGCGCTGGGTGCCTTCTTCGCCGGCATGATCCTCGGCGAAACGCAGCTCAGTCGCCGTGCGGCCGAGGAATCGCTGCCGCTTCGGGACGCTTTCGCCGTCCTCTTCTTCGTCTCCGTCGGCATGTTGTTCGATCCGGCGATCGTGGTCGAACAGCCGCTTCCGCTCCTCGCCACACTGGCAATCATCATCGTCGGCAAATCGGTCGCCGCCTATGGGATCGTGCGCGCCTTCGGCTATGAAAACCGGACGGCGGTCGCCGTGTCCGCCAGCCTCGCCCAGATCGGCGAATTTTCCTTCATCCTCGCAGGTCTCGGGGCAGGGCTTGGCGTATTGCCCGACGAGGGGCGCGACCTGATCCTCGCCAGCGCGATCTTCTCGATCCTGCTGCACCCGTTCCTGTTCAGCTTCGCCGCGAAGCGCGCGCGCCGTATCGCCGAGGCGGAAGGAGCGGCGGAAGAACCGGCACCTCACATCATCGTGGTCGGCTATGGCCGGGTCGGTAAGCTAATCGCCGAGCGACTTGGCGCGGCCGGCCGCAATTTCATGCTGATCGACGACCAGGCGGAGGTCCTGCGCCTCGCGACAGAAGCCGGCCTCGACACGATCAGGGGCAACGCCGCCAGCGCCGACATCTTGCGCGAAGCAGGCATCGACCGCGCCAGCGCCCTCCTGATCGCCATCCCAGAAGGGTTCGAGGCGGGGGGCGTCGCCGACGTCGCCCGTAAAATCAGGCCCGACCTCACCATTATCGCCCGCGCTCATTCCGGCGAGGAGGTTGCTCACCTGCTCAGCCATGGCGCAACCAGGGTGGTCAGGGGCGAAGAGGAAATCGCGCGGCAGATGATTGCTGCGGCACCGGCCTAGCGCGACGTACGCGCCGGCCGGCAACGATCGACGTTGAGCCGCCCGCTCTTGACATTGAATTTCCCAGTCAAGGTTCGCACGGCCGGGCTGTCCGGCCAGTCGTGATCGGCGCCTACGGGCACGATATTCCGCGCAGGGTCAATCAAGATCGGCCCGGTGTGACGGTAACGAAATTCGATCACGTCAAACTCTGGCTTGAACGTTCCGGGCCAAAATCGGTTGGACCGATGGCCAAGACGGTAGTTGCGCTCCCACTCCCCCAAGGAGCCGACGCAGACGTGCTTGGCCAGCATCGATTCGAGCCGCGCGACTTCCGATTCCGGCGGCACCAATGGCTGGCCGGGGTCTTCCGTGCAGCCGGTCAACACGATCAGCGCGGCCGCCACCACCTTCTTCAGCATCGGCATGCTATGGCACGATCCCCCCCTGCGGGCAAAGTACAGGCCGCGTGCGGCCAGCTACCAGCTGCAGCGCCAGGCGCCGCCGCCCCACCACATCCGATCGCACTTTCCGCTGGTTACCCAGCGCGGATAGCTTCGGTCCGGGCGGTCGTGCCACCAGTCGTTATAGCTGTCGGATTCGAACGAGCGATTGTTGTACAGCGCCCATTCGCCGCCCCAGGTGCCGACGATCACGTCCGAGCCGCGCCCGCGCCGCCGGTCGAAACCGCCGGACCCCTCGCGCGGCTGGACGAACTGCGGGCCGCTGTGGATCGTAACGCCGTGGCCTGAGCCCCTC
>DASWTR010000459.1:0-9382 GCA_036402035.1 Sphingomicrobium sp. | reverse complement strand
GCCTGGGTGGCTTATGTCCAGGCGATCCACGCTCCGACGCCGGGCATGCTTTACGGCGAAAAATGGGTGACCCCGACCGTACCGACCACCTTTGCGGTGCTCGGCAAGGCCCTTCGGGCGCCCTCGCTGGCCGATCATATCAAGAGCGTCTCGGCGGTGAATCCCATCTACGCGTCGTTGCGGGACGCAGCCCTCAAGGAAGCGGCGCTCCCCAATGGCGGCAACGCAATCCGCTATGCCGCCAATCTCGAGCGCGCACGTTCCATTCCGGCGACCGGCAAGTTCGTGCTGGTCGATGCCGCCACCGCGCGGCTGTGGATGTACGAGAATGGCCGGCCGGTCGATTCGATGAAGGTCATAGTCGGCGATCAGAAGAAGCTCGGTCTGCCGACTCCGATGATCGCCAGCGTTATCTGGTACGCGACGCTCAATCCTTATTGGCACGTGCCGGATCATATGGCCAAAAAGATCATCGCCCCGCGAGCCGCCAAGGAGGGCGAGGCCTATCTCAAGAAGGGCGGCTATGAGGTCGTGTCCGACTGGAACGGCACGCAGGTGATCCCGGCTTCCAGCGTCGACTGGAAGGGCGTCGCCGCCGGCACGGTCAGCGTCAAGATCCGCCAGCTGCCAGGGCCTACCAACGGCATGGGCAAGATGAAGTTCAACTTCGCCAACCCCGAGGGCATCTACCTTCACGACACGCCGAACAAGGCGCTGTTCGCGCAGAGCAACCGTGCGCTGAGCAACGGTTGCATCCGTCTTGAGGACGCCAAGCGGCTTGGTCGCTGGCTGCTGGGTCGGGAGCCTGTTGCTTCGGCCGGAGCGAGGGAGGAGCATGTCTCCCTGCCACAGGGAGTGCCGGTCTATGTCACCTATCTCACGGCACAGCCGCACATTGGCGAGGTGGCGTTGGCGCGGGACGTCTATGGCTGGGATGCCCGCTCGCCGGTGACGACCGCGGCGGCGGTGCAAGCGGCGGGTGCCGGCTCCTAAGCCGGGCCCGGCGCGTACAGCGCGTCGCCGCCCAGCGCCCGGTAAAGGTCGACCCGGTTGGACGCGGACTCGAGCCGCATCTGCACCAATGTCTGCTGGGCAGCGAAATAGGTCCGCTGCGCGTCCAGCGTCAGCAGGAAACTATCGATCCCTTCACGATAGCGCGCATCCGACAGGCGATAATTGTCAGCGGCTGCGGCCTGCTGAGCCTCTCGGGCGCGAAGCTCGTCGCCAGCGGTCCCCTGTCGCGCCAACGCGTCGCTGACCTCCCGGAACGCGGTCTGGACGGCCTTCTGATAATTGGCGATCGCGGCGTCGCGCTGTGCCTGGCTCAGCCGGACATTGGCTACGCCCGCGCCGGCGCGGAAGATCGAATAGGTGGCGTCGGCCGACGCGTTCCAGCCGAACGCTCCGCCACTGAATAGGCCGGATAGCGAACTGCTGGCTAGGCCGAGCAATCCGGTCAGCGAGATACGGGGGAACAGCGCGGCCCGGGCGGCGCCAATCTCGGCATTGGCCGCGCGCAGCTGAAACTCGCTTTCCATCACGTCAGGACGACGCAGCAGCACCAGGGAACTCAGTCCCGCCGGAAGCGGGCGGACGGTCGGCGCGGCCTGCTCGATCGATACTGGCAGCAGGGCCGGATCGATCGGAGCACCAACCAGCAGCTGCAGCAGGTTGACGTCCTGCGCAAGAGCGGTCCGCTGCCGGGCGACGCTGGCTTCTGCGCTGCGCAACACCAACTCGGCCTGGCGGAGGTCGGTGCGGGGAGCAATGCCGCCTTCCAGCCGCGCCCGGGTCAATGCGACGCTGCGCTGCGCGCTCGCCGCAGTGTCCTCGGCGATGGCCAGCAGGCTGGCGTCCGCGCCATAGGTCAGCCAGGCATCGGCAATGTCGGCGACCAGCGCCAGCCGGGTGGCGCGCGCGGCGGCTTCGCTTGCGAAATAACGATTGAGCTGAGCCTTGCTGAGCGAACGGACGCGGCCGAACAGGTCGAGTTCGAAGCTGGGAATCCCGACCCCGGCGGAAAAATCGGCGCTGGTTCCGGCACCGTCCCTCTCAGCACCGGATACGCCCAGGCTGGCGTCCACCTGCGGAAACAGTTCCGCGCGCTGAATCCGGTATTGGGCCCGGGCAGCGGCGATATTGGCCGCGGCTGCCGCCAGGTCGCGGTTGTTGGCCAATCCCTGCTCAATCAACCGTTGCAGCCGCGCATCGCTGAAAATGTCGCGATAGGTTACCGCCGGAAGCTCGGCTTCCGCCTGGCGCAGATAGGAATCACCGGCCGGCCAGGACGGCGGCACCGCAGGGTCAGGCTGAACATAGGCCGGCTCCATCGACATGCACCCGGCCAGGAGCAGGGCTGGCAGCGGCCAAAACCTCCTCATGCCGTGGCCTCTCGCCGCTTCTGTCGCCGCTCGCGGATATAGACCAGCCCGTCGCGCACGCCGCGCCTCACCAACACGAAGAACAGCGGGATGTAGAAAATGGCGAGGATGGTGGCGGTCAGCATGCCGCCGATCACCGAGGTGCCGATGGCGATGCGGCTGTTGGCGCCGGCGCCGGTCGAAATCGCGAGTGGAAGAACCCCGAAAATGAAGGCGAAGCTGGTCATCAGGATCGGTCGAAGCCGGATCCGCGCCGCCTCCAGCGCGGCATCGATCACCCGCTTGCCCTGTTTTTCCGCGCGATCGGCGAACTCGACCATCAGGATCGCGTTCTTGGCCGCCAGCCCCATGGTCGTCAGTAGGCCGATCTGCAGATAGACGTCGTTCTGCAGCCCGCGCAGGGTCACCGCGAAGATCGCTCCGACCAGCCCGAGCGGGATGACCAGGATTACGGCGAGCGGAACCGACCAGCTTTCATAGAGGGCAGCGAGGCACAGAAACACGACCAGCAGGGATATCGCATAAAGCAGCGGCGCCTGACCCGCCGATAGCCGCTCCTCGTAGGATTGACCCGACCAGGCGACGCCGACCCCGGGGATCTGCGACGCCAATTGCTCGATCGTGCTCATCGCGTCGCCTGTGCTTTTGCCCGGTGCGGGCTGGCCCTGGAACTCATAGGACTGGACGCCCATGAACCGGGACAGGCTGACCGGCGCGACCGACCAGCCAGTTTGCGCGAAGGAGGAGAAGGGGACCATCTCCCCTTGGTTGTTCCGCACCGACCATTGATCGATATCTTCGGGCTTTGAGCGGAACGGCGCATCGCCCTGGACATAGACGCGCTTGACCCGGCCGCGATCGATGAAGTCGTTGACGTAGCGCCCGCCCCATGCGGCGGAGATGGTGCTGTTGACGTCTCCGGTGCTGAGGCCGAGCGCCGAGATGCGTTCCTGGTTCACGTCGACTTTCAAGGTCGAGACATCCGGTAGCTCGGACAGGCGCACTTGCTGCAGGTCCGGGTTCGCCTCGGCCATCTCAAGCAGGCGATCGCGCGCCTCCTCGAACTTCGCCTGAGGCATGCCGCTCGTGTTTTGAAGCTGCAGGTTGAACCCGCCGCCCTGCCCCAGGCCGCGGATTGCGGGGGGGAGCACGGCGAAGACCTGCGCATCGCGATAGCCGCCAAACGCGGACCGGGCGCGCTGGACGATTTCGTCCGCGCTGTTTTCCTTGCCGGGACGGTTCTCGAAATCGGCCAGATTGATGAACGACTGTCCCGCATTCTGGCCGGTCGCGCCCTGGCCGCCGCCGGCGACGATGAAATAGCTTTTGAAATTCTCTTTGTCGGGCCCGTTCATCACATAGTTTTCGACGGCCAGCTGCATCTCCTTGGTGCGCTCCAGGGTCGCTCCGGCGGGCAGGCGAAACTGAAT
This sequence comes from Sphingomicrobium sp., assembly GCA_036402035.1. GTDB lineage: Bacteria > Pseudomonadota > Alphaproteobacteria > Sphingomonadales > Sphingomonadaceae > Sphingomicrobium. Next base: position 5,571 of record DASWTR010000459.1, on the reverse strand, counting down.
TTGCATCGCCCCCTGGTCTTCAGACGGCAGGAACCCGGTTGGCAGGCGCAGGAACATGATGGCGAGCACGGCACAGGTCAGCGCATAGCCACCAAGGAACCGCCATTTGCGGTCGACGACATAGGTGACCACGCCGACATACCAGTCGCGCAGGCGATTGAAGCGGCTGTTGAAGCCGTCGCGCCCTTTTGTGACGATCTCCGCGGCTCGCGGGAAGCGCTTGCCCAATGCGGTGTCTTGCGGATCGACATGTGATCGCTTCAGGACGCCCGAAGCGATCGCCGGACTGAGCGTCATGGCAACAAACACCGACAGCACCATCGCGGAGACGATGGTGGCCGAGAACTGGCGGTAGATGACGCCGGTCGAGCCGCCGAAAAACACCATCGGCAGGAACACGGCCGACAGGATGAGGGCGATGGCGATCAGCGCCATCTGGATCTGGCTCATCGATATGATGGTGGCCTCACGCGGGGTGAGCTCGGGATTCTCCTCCATGATGCGCTCGACATTCTCGACCACGACAATCGCGTCGTCGACCAGCAGGCCGACCGCCAGCACCAGGCCGAACAAAGTCATGGTGTTGATGGAGAAATCGAGTGCGTAGAGCACCGCGAAAGTGCCCATCAGCACCACCGGGATGGCGATCGCCGGGACCAGCGTTGCCCGCCAACTCTGCAGGAAGACGAACATGACGATGATCACCAGGATCATCGCCTCGACCAGCGTCTTCACCACCTCCTCGATCGAAAGTTTGATGAAGTCGGTGGTGTCGTAGGCGTAGGCGTAGCGGTAGCCGGGCGGGAAACTCTTGGCCATTTCCTCGACCCGCGCCTTGACCGTGTCCGCGGTCTCCAACGCGTCGGCGCCGGGCGCGAGGAAGATGGCGATGCCGGCGCCCGGCTTGCCATTCAGCCGGCGGTCGGAGTTGTAATTCTCGGCGCCGAGCTCGACGCGGGCGACATCGCTGAGGCGAACCCGCGCGCCGCTTGCCTCCGCCTTGATGATGATGTTGCGGAACTGTTCGGGCGTCTGGAAGCGTGACGAGGCGGTCACGGTGGCGTTGAGCATCTGGCCGGGCAGGGCGGGAGTGCCGCCGACCTCGCCCGCGGCGACCTCGACATTCTGCGATGAGATGGCCCCGATCACATCCCCAGGCATCAGCGAGTAGGAGCGCAGCTTGGCCGGGTCGAGCCAGATACGCATCGCATAAGGTGCCCCAAACACGTTCACATCGCCGACGCCGGGCATCCGGGCGATCGCGTCCTGCATGTTGCTCGACAGATAGTCGGACACGTCCATGTCCGTCGTCTTCCCGGTCTCGTCATAGACGCCGATAATCAGCAGGAAGTCGGTCGAGGATTTGGTGACGCGGACGCCTTGCTGCTGAACCTGCTGGGGGAGGCGGGAAACCGCGGCCTGGACCGCGTTCTGGACCTGCACCTGGGCGATATCGGCGTCGGTGCCCTTTTCGAAGGTGACATTGATCGTCGCCTGCCCACGCGAGCTCGACGAGGATTGGAAATAGAGCAGGCCATCGAGGCCGGTCAGCTGCTGCTCCAAAACCTGCGTCACGCTGTCCTGCAGCGTCTGGGCCGAGGCGCCGGGGTAGCTGGCGCGGACATTGACCTGGGGCGGTGCAACGTCGGGATATTGGGCGATCGGCAGCTGGTTGATCGCGCCGAGGCCGAGCAGGGTGATCAGGATCGCGATCACCCAGGCGAAGATCGGCCGATCGATGAAGACGCGCGACATGCTCTAGCGAGCGCCCGCTCGATTCGATCGAGCCTGGGTTCGCTGCGGCGTGCTGGCGGGGACGGGCCGGACCTTGGCGCCTTCGCGCAGGTTGGCGATGCCTTGGGTGATGACCTTTTCGCCGGCGGCCAGCCCCTGCGTCACGACCCAGTTGGGGCCGACAGTACGCTCCGCGACGACCGTGCGCTGGACGGCCGTGTTTCCTGGCCCGACTACCCACAGGGTCGCATTGCCCTTCGGGTCACGAGAGATCGCCTGTTGCGGCACCAGGTAGGCGGTCGTGTCGATCGCCTGGGCGAACTGGGCGGTGACGAACATGCCAGGCAGCAGCAGCGATTGGGGATTGGGGAACCGAGCGCGGAGCGTGACCGATCCGGTGTCGGCGTTGACCACCACCTCGGTGAACTGAACGGTGCCGGTATAGCCATAATCGGTACCGTCGGGGAGCCGCAGCCGGACCTGCGCCGTGGTGGGAATCGTACCGCCCTGTGCCATCGATCGGCGCAACGCCAGAAGGTCCGGCGCCGATTGCTGGATATCGACATAGACGGGATCGAGCCGGGTGATGGTGGTCAGCGCTTCGGCCTGATTGGCGGTAACCAGCGCGCCTTCGGTGACCGCGGACAGGCCGATACGACCGCTGATCGGCGCGGGCACGCGGGTGTAGCGCAGGTTGATCTGGGCAGTCTGAAGCTGCGCCCGGTTCTGGGCGATTGCGGCCTCCGCCTGGCGGGCCTGCGACAGCGCGTCGGTATAATCCTGCTTCGACACCGCCTCCATTTCCGCCAGCGGCTTGTAGCGGGCGGCGCGGGCGCGGGCGGCGTCGGCGCCGGCCCGGGCGCTGTTCACGTTGGCGGCGGCCTGGTTGACCTGCGCCTGATAGAGGCTGGGGTCGATCTGATAGAGGGTCTGCCCTTGTCGGACGACCGAACCTTCCTGGAACAGGCGGCGTCGGACTACGCCGGATACCTGGGGACGAACCTCGGAAATCTGGAACGCCGCGACGCGGCCGGGAAGCGATTGCTCGACCGGCACGCTGCCCGGCTGGATCACGACATAGCCGACCTGCACCGGGCCATTCCGCCCTCCAGGTCCGCCGCGCCCGCCTTGCGCTTCGCCTGAACCGCAAGCGCCGAGCAGCAGGCTCGCCGCGACGCAGGCCGCAAGCGTGATCGGGTTACTGCTCATGCTGGGCCAGCGGGGTTGAGTTGGGCGAATGTCACGCTCCCTGCGCTTCCTTGTTTGTCGCCCGCCAGCCGGACGGACTCCTAGCGTCCGCCGCCACGGGTTGCAGCCGCTCCGACCGCTGTTAGCGGAACCAGTATGACCGTTCGTCGAAGCTTTTGTTACAGAAACCGCAATTGGGTTGCGTGGCAAGACTGAAAGCTCGTCAACGCAGCAAGGTTAATGCGAAGCGGCCTCCCGGCCGATCAGCGGACCTCGAGAGTCTGCCATGCACACTACGCACAGCGTCGCTGGTAGGCTTCGACTTAGCCAAGAAATCGTGGGACTGGCAGCACTTAGCATTAACCGCGCGTCAAATTCACAACCATGCTTAACCTGCCGCCAACCGCGTGCATTGAGGTTAACGCAAACTCCTTCCCGTAGCCTGGCAAGCGTTACGAGAAAGGACAAGTCATGCGAATCAAAGGCTCAAACAAGGCCGACATCCTTGCCGGGACGGCCGATACCGACGTGGTTCAGGGGGCTCGCGGCAACGACCGCCTGGATGGGGGCTCCGGCAACGATATGTTGACCGGTGGCGAGGGCGCCGACACCTTCGTCCTGCGTTCCGGCGGTGGCGACGACGTCGTCATGGACTTCGACGCCGCGGCCGGCGATCGGATCATGTTCGATTACGGCACCTACTCGGACTTCATGGTGTTCGGTCGTCTTTCGGACGGCCAGACCTGGTCGAACTTCAATGGCTCGGCGACCTTCGGCGTGACCGCCGCGGACGTCAACGGCGACGGCGTCGTCGACACCATCCTGTCGGCCAACGACGATAGCATCACGCTGCTCGGCGTCTCGCCCGATCAATTGTGGGGAAGCTGCCTCTTCGGCGGCTGAACCCAACCGAGTTTATTTGCGCGGCTGTCTAGCGTTTATGGTTGAGCCCGGCTGGCGCGGGGGCGTCTGCCGGGCTCTCCCGCGCCGGCAGTGGTCCCTCGGCGAAGAGATCCCACTGCGGGCGACTAGGTTTACGAAGAAAAGGCCGATCTTGCGGGGGGTGTCCGCAAGATCGGCCTTTTTCTTATGCCATCACTCGGCCCACGGAGGCCTGGACGTCAGATCAGGCTGATTGCGGTGATCGCCTGCACGAAGTGCTCGTCATCGCAATCATGCGCATAGATGGTTCCGCCCGGCTCGGTTTGCCCCGTATTGTTGTAGTAATCGAGGGCGGAATGCATTTGCGAGGCGCTGTGATCAAAGCCCGCCTGAGCGTCTTTCCAGATGCCCGAGCTGGTCTTGATTGCCGGCCCGCCCAGCTTGAGCGAGTCGAACGTCTCGGCGGTGCCGCCGGCGGTGTTGCCCGAATAGATCTGCATCCAGTCGATTGAGTCATCGAGATAGTGATGCGGGCTATCGGTGTCGGCCGCGTCGCCGATATTGTTGCCGGCCAGGAAGTTCAGCCAGGTCGCGACCATGTCGCGGCCAAGCATGAACTTGCCGTCGCCGCTTAGCGCGTTGAGCTGCTTGTTCGACGCGTTGATCAGGGACCGGGCGTCATTGTAGCTGATGAACAAAGTGTCCTCGCCGACGCCGGTCAGGCCATCGCCGTCGTAATCGCCGATCAGCAGGCCTTTCTGGTCGCTGCCGTTGATCACGCCGTCATTGTTGCTGTCGACCGCATAAAGCAGCTCGCCATCCGCGAAGCAGGGGTCGCCGGCGTTCTTCTCATTGCCGACGATGCCGTCCCAGAACTGGCCGCCATTATTCATGTTCTGCCAGAAGCCCGGGGTGCGGACGCCAGGACCTTCGTTGACCAGGCTGAAGTAGTGCGCCAGGTCGCTGTCGGTAACCTCCTCGGCCGTTGTGGTCGCTTCGGCGGTGACGGTCGCCTCATTGACATGGTTACCCGGATCGAACGCCTGATTGTAGGTGATCGTCCAGGTTTCGCCCACGTCGAGATCGCCGTCGCCGTCGGTATCGCCGGTCAGGGTCGCGCCGAAATTGTCGATCGCGTTCTGAGTCAGCGCACCGTCGACGACCAGGTCGAAGAAGGTCCCGGGAAGGCCCGTCGTCGTATTGTTGTCGGAGATATCGACGTCGGTCAGGGTCACGTTCCCCGTGTTCTGAACGGTGACCTTGAACCACACCGGGGTGCCGATGTTGACATTCTCCGGACCCAACGCGGTGTCGGCGTCGACGAATGTTCCGTCGGTGCCATCGGTTGAGTTGACCGACACCAGCTTCTCGAGGTCGATTGCCGGGTCCTGACAGACATCGACGGTGGCATCGTCGGTGACTTCCTGGGCCGCTTCGCCGCTGGTGACCGCATCGGCATTGGCGGTGGCGACGTTGCGCAGCACGTCGTTGATGCCGTCCGCGTCGCTGTCGTAGTTGCCGTTGTTGTCGATGTCGTCCTGGGTCACCGTGTGGAACGCGGTGTAGGTCCAGGTCTCGCCGACATCGAGGATGCCGTCATTGTCAGTGTCGCCATCGATCACGCCATCATCGTCGGCATCGTTGTCGAGGCTGCCGACATCCGCGAAGTCGTCGGTCACCACCACATTCTCGAGACCAACGTTGCCTTCGTTGCTCACCAGAATGGTGTAGTTGACCTTCTCGCCGACCGTATCGGCGCAGTCGCCA
>DASWTR010000458.1:0-1904 GCA_036402035.1 Sphingomicrobium sp. | reverse complement strand
GCGAACAGGGCCCAGCCGCGCACCCTGCCCGAAGGCGCCTCGACGCGGCCCGCCAGCCGCCGTCCCTCCGCACCCTGAAACTCGAAGGAGTCGATCATTTCCGCCCTTCAAGCACAGCACCGCCCGCCATGCACGGTATTCCGTGGAATAGGCCGGGCTTGCGGAACCATCGCCGGACTGCTTCGCTGCCCGGCAAAGGAGAGCGAAGCCCATGTCCATCCGCAAGATGATCGCGCTGCACCCCAAGGACCAGAACAACCAGGCGCTGGCCGATGCGGTCCATCACCTAATGTATTGCGCGAAGATGTGCCTCAGCTGCGCCGACGCCTGCATGGCCGAGAAGATGGACATGACGCAGTGCATCCGGCTGTGCCTCGACTGTTCCGACATTTGCGAGGCGACGGCGCGGCTTGGCCTCAGACGCACCGGCGACGATCAGCCGATGCTGCGCGAACTGCTCGAGCTTTGCGCGCGCATGTGCGAGCAGTGCGCGGCCGAGTGCGAGCGGCACGACCATGAGCATTGCAAGCTATGCGCGCAGATCTGCCGCGAATGCGCCAGCGATTGCGGACAAGCGGCGGCGAGTTTGAGTTAAATCCTCCCCGAGCTGGTCTCGGGGAGGGGGACCGCCAGCGAAGCTGGTGGTGGAGGGGCCCCTCCGTCAGGCCTTCGGCCTGCCACCTGCCCGAGCAAGTTCGGGGAGGATTTGATTACGCCGCCCGCAGCCCGCGCTCCCGCCGCATCTTGGCGAGCTTCTTCAGCACCATGTCGCGCTTGAGCTTCGACAGATGGTCGATGAACAGCACGCCCTCGAGATGGTCCATCTCATGCTGCAGGCAGACCGCTAGCAGGCCGTCGAGGTCTTCTTCGTGGCTCTCGCCATGCTCGTCGAGCCAGCGGGCGCGGATTCGGTCGGGGCGCATCACCTCGGCATATTGGTCGGGCACCGACAGGCAGCCCTCGGTGTAGGGCACTTCGTGATCGCTGTGGGCGAGGATTTCCGGGTTGATGAATACCCGCGGTTCACGCACCGGCTTGCTCTCGGGGTCGTCAGGGTTCTCCGGCTCCTGCAGGTCCATCACCAGCAGGCGCTTGGGAATGCCGACCTGCACCGCGGCCAGGCCGATGCCCGGCGCATCGTACATCGTGTCGAACATGTCGGCGATCAGCGCGCGCAGCTCGTCGTCCACCTTCTCGACCGGGGTCGAAATTTCGCGGAGGATCGGTTCGGGCGTCTCGTAAATGCGCAAAATGGCCATGGCGGCGATTTAGTCTTTCAGTGCAATGGGTTCAAGCGACGGGGCGGCGGGCGCGCAAAGCTTGGGCCAGCGTTCCTTCGTCGAGATAGTCGAGTTCGCCCCCGACAGGAAGTCCATGGGCTAACTGCGTGAGACGAATGGGGAATTTCTCGAGGCGCTCGGCGAGATAATGGGCGGTGGTCTGGCCTTCGAGCGTGGCGTTCATGGCCAGGACGACCTCGTCGATACCGCCAGCCGAGACGCGGCCGACCAGCTGGTCGATCGTCAAATCCTCGGGCCGCACCCCCTCGAGCGCCGACAGCCGGCCGCCGAGCACATGGTAGCGGCCGGGGAACAGGCGCGAACGGTCGAGGGCCCAGAGGTCGGCGACTTCCTCGACCACGCACAGCAGCCGCTCGTCGCGGCGCGGATCGCGGCAGATGCTGCAGGGGTCGCTGGTGTCGACATTGCCGCAGGTCGAGCAGGTCGACAGCGTCTCCGACACCGCCTGAAGGGCGGCGAGCAGCGGCTCCAGCGCCGCCTCACGCTTCTTCATCAGGTGCAGCACCGCCCGCCGCGCCGAGCGCGGACCGAGGCCCGGCAGGCGCGCCAGGGCTTGGGTCAGGGCTTCGATCTGATGGCTGGCCATTGGCCCCGACATAGGGG
>DASWTR010000457.1:0-3863 GCA_036402035.1 Sphingomicrobium sp. | reverse complement strand
ACAAGCATGGCGCCTATGTCGATCCGGACACGCAGTCGCGTGAACCCACGAAAGCAGCGCTCGACGAGGTTATCGCCTTCCGCGACCGCCGCTTTCCGCTGCTGAAAGGCGCACCGGTTATCGGCGCCGAAGTCTGCCAATATGAGAACAGCTCCAACGGCGACTTTCTGATCGATCGCCATCCGGACATGCCGAATGTCGTGCTGGTTGGCGGAGGCTCCGGCCATGGCTTCAAGCATGGGCCGGAGGTCGGCCGGCTCGCTGCCGAGCTAGTCGTCGGTGGCGGGCCGCAAGGCGAGCCGCGCTTCAGCCTCGCCACCAAGGGCGAGACGCAAAGGCGAGAGGTGCATTGAGATCCTCCCCGAGCTTGTCTCGGGGAGGGGGACCGCCGAAGGCGGTGGAGGGGCCCCTCCGTCAGCGCTTCGCGCTGCCACCTCCCCGAGCAAGCTCGGGGAGGATTAGTTAATCGGCCTTCGCTACCGCCACCAGCGCGGGCCTCAGCAGCCGGTCCTTCAGCATATAGCCCGACTGCATTTCCTCGACGATCGTGCCGGGCTCCTGGCCGTCGGTGGCGATCTCGATCATTGCCTGATGTTTGTGCGGGTCGAGCGGCTGGCCGAGCGCTTCCACGCGAACGATTCCCTGGCGCGAGAAAACCGCGTCCAGCTCGCGCAGGGTCGCTTCGATCCCGTCGACGAAGCTCTTCACTTTCTCGTCGTCCAGCGAGGCTTCCGGAACATGGCTCAGCGCCCGTTCGAGGTGGTCGCGCACCGCCAGCATGTCGCGGGCGAAGCCGGTCACGGCATAGGCCGACGCCTGCTGCTTCTCCGCCTCCAGCCGGCGACGAACATTCTGCGTCTCGGCATGGGCGTAAAGCACCTTGCCATTGGCTTCCTCGAGCAGCCGCTCGAGCTCGGCTACCCGGTCATGCTCGGCCAGCTCGGGCGCTTCGGCGGCGGTTTCTTCGCGAATTTCTTCGGCTTCCTGGTGAAGGTCTTTCTTGTCCATCATCTCATGAATCTCGTGAGGGCTTGCGCCGTGAAGTCCACCATGGGGACGACTCGCGCATAGTTCAATCGTGTCGGCCCGATCACCCCGACAACGCCGACCACCTGCCCTTCGCTCCCGCGATAGGGGGCGGCAATGACGCTGGAGCCGGACAAAGCAAACATGCGGTTCTCGCTGCCAATGAAGATTCGGCACCCCTGCCCTTCGCGCGCGCCTTCGAGCAGGCGGGCAATTTCCTGCCGGTCCTCCAGTTCGTCGAGCAGCTTGCGGACCCGCTCAAGATCGGCGGCGGCGCTTTCATCGATTAGATTGGCCTGGCCGCGAACGATCAGCACAGGGCGCTGGGCATGGTCCTCGCTCCAGTCGGCAAGACCCCGTGCGACCAGTTCGGCGGCGGCCGTGTCGATCGCCTCGCGGCGGTCGGCGATTTCGGCGCGCAGCTTGGCCTCTGCCTCTGCCAGGGTCAGTCCGGCCAGCCGTGCGCTGACGAAATTGCCGACTTCGGACAGGGCGACCGAGCTGGTTCCAGGCGGAACGGGGACCACGCGGTTCTCAACGCTCCCATCCATGCTAACCAGGATGGCCAGGGCGCGATCGGGCGCCAGAGGGACGAAATTGAGCTGCCGGAGCCGCATCTCAGTCTTCGGAGCGAGCACCACGCCGGCGCAGGCGGACAGGCCCGAGAGCGCCGCAGTGGCCGCGGCCAGCGCCTCCTCGACCGGCTTGTCCCTGAGCTGCGCCTCGATCGCCGCCCGCTCACGGGCCGGCGGCATGGCGCTGTGCATGATTCCATCGACGAACAGGCGGAGCCCTGTCTCCGTCGGAATACGGCCTGCTGAAGTATGCGGATGGGTCAGCAAGCCGAGCTCTTCCAGTTCCTGCATCACGCCGCGGATCGACGCCGGCGACAGGCTGACCGCGCCGGCCAGCGCCTTCGACCCGACCGGCTGGCCGCGGTCGAGATAAGCCTCGACCACCAGCCGGAATATATCGCGCATTCGCGCAGTCAGGTCGCCAATCGGCTCGCTCATGCGCGCGATTTAGGGCTAGTGACGACAAAACAAAACCGTTCGTCCTGAGTAGGGACTGAGCGAAGCCGAAGGCCCGTATCGAAGGGCGGCCCTTCGATACGCCGGTTCGACCGGCTCACCGGCTACTCAGGACGAACGGGAAAGTTTGAAAGCCAACGATGCCCGGTCTAGGGAGCCTGCGCACCAGTATCAGGAGAAGTTCATGCGCCCGAGCGGCCGCGCCCCCGACCAAATGCGCGAAGTAGGTTTTGAGCCAGGCTTCACCCGCCATGCCGAAGGAAGCTGCCTGGTCAGCTTCGGCGATACGCGGGTGCTGGTCACCGCCTCGGTCGAGGACAAGGTGCCGCCGTTCCTCCGCGGCAAGGGCCAGGGCTGGGTCACCGCCGAATATGGAATGCTGCCCCGCGCCACCCACACTCGCGGCAACCGCGAGGCGGCCAAGGGCAAGCAGTCAGGCCGTACGCAGGAGATCCAGCGCCTGATCGGCCGGAGCCTTCGCGCGGTGGTCGACCTCAAGAAGTTGGGTGAGCGGCAGGTGGTCGTCGACTGCGACGTCATCCAGGCGGACGGCGGCACCCGCACCGCGTCCATCTCCGGCGCCTGGGTCGCACTCCGTATCGCCATCGACAAGTTGCTTGCGGCCGGGACGCTCACCGAAGATCCGATCCACACCCAGGTCGCGGCCGTCAGCTGCGGCTTCCACAATGGCCAGGCCGTGCTCGACCTCGACTATGACGAGGACAGCCAGGCCGGCTGCGACGGCAATTTCGTCATGACCGGCAGCGGCGAGATGGTTGAGGCCCAGCTGACCGCCGAGGGCGAGTGTTTCGACGAGGAAGGGCTTCTACGCCTGCTCCGCCTCGCCCGGATGGGCTGCGACGAGATTTTTCGCGGGCAGCTGAAGGCGGTCGGCAAATGAAGGCGATCGGTCCCAAGCTGGTCATCGCGACCCACAACGAAGGCAAGCTCAAGGAAATCCAGGAGCTGCTAGCGCCATACGATATCGAATGCGTCGGAGCGGCTGAGCTCGGCCTTCCGGAGCCCGAAGAAATCGGCAACACATTCGTCGACAATGCCGAACTGAAGGCGCGGGAAGCGGCCGACCTCAGCGGTCTGCCCGCGCTGGCCGACGATAGCGGGATCAGCGTCGACGCGTTGCACGGCCTCCCCGGCATATTCTCCGCCCGCTGGGCGGAGGATGAGCAGGGCAACCGCGATTTTAGCCGGGCGATGGAACGGGTTTGGCGTGAGGTCGAGGCGGCAGGCGAGGAAGCCGGTCATGACGCCCATTTCACCTGCGCGCTGGCGGTCGCCTGGCCCGACAATGGGCAAGCCGAGATGTTCGAGGGCAAGGTGTTCGGCACCCTCACCTGGCCCCCGCGCGGGGACAAAGGCTTCGGCTACGACCCAATGTTCGTGCCCACCGGCTACAACAAGACGTTCGGAGAGTTCGAGCCGGACGAGAAGCATGCCATCAGCCACCGGGCCGAGGCGTTTCGTAGATTAGTTGCCGCCCTCGGCTAGCTGGGGACCGCGGTTGGCGGCGAGGTAGAAGCCGTCCTTGTTGCCGGTCGGCGAATAGCGGCAGACGAAATAATCAGTGGTCGCGCTGGAGGCGAGGGCGCAGCCGACATGGGTCGTCGTCGGCCACACGATCTGCGTGTAGTGCGCGACATCGCTCCAGTTGCCGGTCCGGCTGTTGGCTGGGAATGCGCCGGGCTGAAACAGCCGCGCTTCGTCGACCATCACCTGAACCATCACCTCATAAGCGAATAGCCCACGCTGCCCGCGCCACAGATTCTCGCCCGATTTCTTGCGGCGGCC
>DASWTR010000456.1:0-2412 GCA_036402035.1 Sphingomicrobium sp. | reverse complement strand
AGCAATCGGCACTGGCCAACTGCACACCAGGCTGGTGGCATTGTTCTCCGTAATCGCCGCGGTGCCGACTGTGGTCGTCGCCATCTTCGCCTCGCTCCTGCTGCAATCGGGCCTCGAATTCTGGTTCTCCGACCGGGCCAGAGGGATGCTGGAGAATACGACCCAGCTGGCCCAATCGGCTTACAACAGCGAGGTATTCAGGGTCGGTGAGCAGGCGGTGCCGATGGCGCAGGATCTGGGGCGCGCGCTGGCAACGGTGCCGATCAACAGCCCGCAGTTTGACGAGACCTTCCAGTATCAGACCTATCTTCGCAGCCTCAACGAAGCGGCGATCGTCAAGGTCGGGCCGAGCGGCCAGATGGTCGTCCTAAGTGGCGTCAATTATGAAGAGGGGCTGATCGATCCGTCGCGCGTGGCCCAGGCGTTGTCCCAATTGAAGGGAGACGTGCCGGCGGCCGAAGTGCTGACGCCGGGGCGGATCGCCGTGCTGACCCCGATGCCGGGGGGCGAGAGCACCTATTTGTTCGTCGCTCGCCAGGTCAGCGAGGATTTCAGAGACCAGATCAAGACCGCGACCGATGTCCTCAGCGACTATCGCGGCCTGCTGGAGCGTAGCCGCACCAACCAGCTGCAGTTCAACGGCGCGCTTCTGGCCGGCGCGTTGCTGATCGTTGCGCTGGCCATCTTCATTGCGCTGAAGCTGGCCGATCGGCTGTTGCGACCGGTGGAGGAGCTGGTCGATGCCGCCGGCCGAATCGAGGAAGGCGACTTTAGCGCCCGGGTCGCGGTCAGCCGGCCGGCGGATGAAATCGCCACGCTGGGCACCGCTTTCAACCGGATGACCGGCCGCCTGCAGGAGCAGACTGGCGCGCTGATGGCGGCCAACCAGCAGCTCGATACCCGCCGTGCTTTCATGGAAGCGGTGCTGTCGAGCGTCACTGCCGGGGTGATCGCGCTTAACGCCAAGGGCGAGATATTGCTGACGAACCGCACCGCCGAGGCCATCCTGACCCGCGGTGAGGAGGGCATCGAAGGCCGGCAATTGGCCGATGTCTCCACCGAACTGGCCGAGTTCATGGCCGGCGAGACACGCGAGGCCAATGTGCTGGTCCATTCCGCCGACCAGCAGCGCACGCTGGCGGTCAAGCGCATGCCCTATGCTGACGGCTTCGTCTTGACCTTCGATGACATCACCGACCAGCTGTCGGATCAGCGCCGAGCCGCATGGTCGGACATTGCCCGCCGCATCGCGCATGAGATCAAGAACCCGCTGACCCCAATCCAGCTGGCTGCCGAACGGCTTCAGCGCCGCTATGGCGCTGAGGTCGGATCGGATCCCGAAACCTTCGCCCGGCTGACTGACACCATCGTCCGTCAGGTTGGCGACCTGCGCCGCATGGTCGATGAATTCTCCAATTTCGCGCGGATGCCCAAGCCGGTGTTCCGCGAGGAGAATGTCCACGACATCGCCCGGGCGGCGCTGTTCTTGCATGAGGTCGCGCATCCGGGGATCAGCTTCAGCATCGATCCGCCGGGGGGCGACATAAGGCTGGTGTGCGACCGTCGCCAGCTTGGCCAGGCGCTGACCAACGTCGTCAAGAATGCAGTGGAAGCGATCGAGGCCCGGCGCAATCGCGGGGAGCAGCATCCCGAAGGCGACCGCATCGACCTCAGCCTTCGGCGCGAAGAGGATCAGCTGGTGATCGACCTCACCGATACCGGGGTCGGCTTGCCGGAACAGCGTGAGCGGCTGACCGAGCCCTATATGACGACCCGCGTCCGGGGTACCGGCCTCGGCCTCGCGATCGTCAAGAAGATCGTCGAGGAACATCTCGGCGAGATTGCCTTTCTCGACAGGGCGGGGGGCGGCACCCGAGTCCGCATCGCCTTCGACGCCGACCGATTGGCGGCGATGGCGACTGACGAGCCGCCAGCGCCTGAGGACGGCGACGATCAACTTGACCAGGAGGATTCGCACTGATGGCGCTTGAAGTGCTGGTAGTCGACGACGAAGCCGACATCCGCGAACTGGTCGCGGGGGTCCTCGAGGATGAGGGCTATTCGGTGCGCTCCGCCGCGGACAGCAGCGGCGCCCTCGATGCGATCGACGACCGCCGGCCCAGCTTGGTTCTGCTCGATGTGTGGCTCCAGGGTTCCAAGCTCGACGGGCTTCAGCTGTTGGAGCAGATCAAGCAGCGCGATCCGACCCTGCCGGTGCTGATGATCTCCGGCCACGGCAATCTCGACACCGCCGTCGCGGCAATCCGCGAGGGCGCGGTCGATTTCATCGAAAAGCCGTTCAAGGCGGACCGGTTGCTGCACCTGGTCGGGAGGGCGACCGAGACCGACCGCCTCCGGCGCGAGAATGTGAAGCTGCGGCAGCAGGTCGGCCCGGACGACCAGCTCGACGGC
>DASWTR010000455.1:0-4898 GCA_036402035.1 Sphingomicrobium sp. | reverse complement strand
TTTCCTCTCTGCGAGGGTTAGGCCGCCGGGCTGGGGGCAAGCCCGGCGGCCTAGGGCATCAGGCAACGTCGACCAGAACAACCTCGCTGTCCTCCAGCGCGGTGATGCGGACTTCGTCGAGGTCGGCGATGGCGGCTCCCTCGCGGGCGTCGATCGTCTGGCCGTCGATCTCGAGCCGGCCCGTCGCCGGGACCAGATAGGCCTTGCGGTCCTTACCGAGCTGATAGGTTGTGCTATCGCCGGCCTTCAGCGTTGCGCCCGAAACCCGCGCCTGAGCTCGGATCGGAAGCGCATCGTCGCCCTCGATGCCGGATGCCAGCGTGACGAACTTGCCGGCGCGGTCGCCTTTGGGGAAAGGCCGCGCACCCCACTGGGGCTGGCCGCCGCGTTCGTCCGGCAGGATCCAGATCTGGAACAAGGTCGTCGCCTCATCCTCCGCATTGACTTCGGAGTGGGCAATGCCCGTCCCGGCCGACATTACCTGGACATCGCCGGCCTCGGTCCGGCCCATGTTGCCCAGGCTGTCGCGATGGGTGATCGCACCGGTCCGGACATAGGTGATGATCTCCATATTGTCGTGCGGATGGGGCGGGAATCCGCTGTGCGGCTGGATGACATCGTCGTTCCAGACGCGCAGATTGCCCCAATGTGTCCGCGCCGGGTCGTAATAGCCGGCGAAGGAGAAATGATGCTTGGCGTTGAGCCAGCCATGGTCGGCCCCGCCGAGCGTTTCGAACTTCCTGACTTCAATCATCGCGTCACTCCTTACACCAGGCGAAACAATTGCTGCAGCGCGGTTGCCGCACGGTCGCTGATACCAGCCGTCGGTGCGGCGATCCGCCCGGCGTCATGGCGCGTCCAATCGATCTGCTGCGCGATACCGGCAACCTGGCGCCATTCGGCTTTCGTCAATTTGATCGCGCTGCTGGCCATTGCTTCTCTCCCTTTCGTTGTTTGGAGATAGGCTTTGACGCCGTTCGGGAGAATTGGGATAAAGTACGACGAACTATTCGGATAAGTTGAATGGCAAACCCGGGCTACCCGACGCTCGACCAGCTCAAAATCTTCCTGGCGGTAGTCGACGAGGGGAGTTTCAACGGCGCGGCGCGCAGACTCAACCGCGCCGTCTCGGTGATCAGTTATGGCATCGCCAACCTCGAGGCGCAGCTCGGGGTATCGCTGCTCGAGCGTGAAGGGTCGAAGAAGCCCAAGCTGACCGAGGCCGGCCAGGCGGTGCTGTCGGAGGCTCGAGGCATCGCCAACGATGTCGACGGGCTGCGCGCCAAGGTGCGCGGGCTGCTCAAGGGACTGGAACCGGAGGTGACCCTGGCGGTCGACGTGCTGATCCCGTCCCAGCGGGTCGCTGCGATCCTGCGCGAGTTCCAATTCTCCTTTCCGACCGTAGCGCTGCGGCTCCATGCCGAAGCATTGGGCGCGATCGCGGCGTTGGTGCTGGATGGAACGGCGCAGCTAGGCATCGGCGGGCCCGTCATCGCCGAGGATCCGGCCTTCGAGCGCATTTCGGCGGGCTCGGTCGAGCTGATCCCGGTGGCCGCACCCAATCACCCGCTGACGCAGATGGAAAGGCCGCTGCCTGGCGCGGCGCGCAGCTATACCCAGCTCGTGCTGACCGATCGCTCGCCCCTGACCGAAGGACGCGACTTCGGGGTGATGGGCAATCGCACCTGGCGGCTGGCCGACCTCGGTGCCAAACATGCGTTGCTGCTCGAAGGGATCGGCTGGGGCAACATGCCGCGGGAAATGGTCCAGAATGATCTCGCGGGCGGCCGGCTGGTGGAGCTTCACCTGCCCGATCATCGCGGCGGCAACTACCCGCTATCCGCCCTCTGGCGCCGCGACCAGCCGCCGGGTCCGGCAACCAAATGGCTGCTCGACCGCTTCGTCGAGCGCGGAGCTGCCGATCCGGGTCCGACCCTTTGAACGGGCGGAACGGCAAGGTGCCGTCCCGCCATCTTGCCCCTATTAGCGGGCGCTGATCGTGATGGCCGCCGCCGCGATCGACGATTTGCCGGTCAGGGCGATTTCCCTCGCCCGCGCCACCGCCTGCGCGATTTGCGGCCGGGCATCGTCCCAGGCGCTGTCGGCGCAGGCATAATAGCCCCGATCCTGGAGGCCGGTGCGATCCTCATACAGGCAAACCCGCTTCACCGCTCCGGCAACGCGCAGGTTGAGCTTGCGCGCATGACCCCGCTGGTTGAGGTCGAGGTCGGCGTAGCTGATCCGCTCCGTCCGGACATTTTCCGGAGGCTCGGCGTAAACGACGACGGGTTTGTTCTGGGCCGCGAAGGCCGCGGTTGCAATCAACAGAGATGCCGTCACCCCTGACAGAACGGCTGCACTCATACGCGCATAGTGGGTAAGCATCTCGATTCTCCCTTCATAACGGTCACGAAGAGGTGACTGGGGCATGCATCCGGCGGGGAGGCTTTGCACCTCAGCTTCGACCGAATGTCGGATGCTTTTCGGCAAGGACTGTTAGTCGCCGCAAAGCGTCGGAACGTTTCGACCAGTGGCCGAACGGTCGACAGCTGAGGTTCATCTTCGGGCCACTGGCGGTCAATCGGGGTTGGCGGCATAGCGGTCGCATGAAGATCGGGATCATCGGCGCGGGGGCCATCGGCGGGTGGGTGGCCGCGCGGCTGGCGCTGGCTGGACACGATATCGCCGTGCTCGCCCGCGGGAGTACGCTAGAGGCGTTGCAGGGCGGTCTATCCATTACGGAAGCGGGGACCACTCAGCCCACCGATGTGCGCGCGTCGGACCAGGCCGTGGAGCTTGGCGTTCAGGATATATTGGTGATCGCGGTCAAGGCGCCAGCGCTGGCCGACGCGGCGGAGGCGGCGAAGACTGATCGTGCCGATGCTCAACGGCGTGCCCTGGTGGTTCTTGGGCGGCCAGCCGCTGGAGTCGGTCGACCCTGGCAGACGGATCGCGGCCGCCCTGCCACAGTCGCAGTTGGTCGGCTGCGTCGTCCACGCCGCCTGCCGCCGCACCGCACCGAGTGCGATTGAAGTGGCGCACGCCGACAAGCTGATCATCGGCGAGCCGGATGGCAGCTCCAGTGAGCGGCTGGCGCGCTTGTTCGTGGTGCTGGATGAGGCAGGGCTGCGACCGGACATGACCAACAATGTCCGCCGGGCCATCTGGTACAAATTATGGGGCAATATGACGATGAACCCGGTGTCGGCGCTGACCCTGGCGACGGCTGACCGGATCCTGGGCGATCAGACGCTTAAGCCTTTCATCCTGGCCTGCATGGCCGAGGCGGCCGTGATCGGTGCGGCGATCGGCTGCCCGATCTCAGAAAGCAGCGAGGACCGAATGGCGGTCACGGCTCGGCTCGGCGCGTTCAAAACCTCGATGCTGCAGGACGTCGAGGCCGGTCGGACGATCGAGCTGGAGGCGCTGGTCGGCGCGCCGCGCGAGATCGGCCGGCGGGTCGGCGTAGCGACGCCCAACATCGATACGCTTTACGCCCTGACCCGAATGATGGCCGAGAGCCGCGGGCTGATTTAGCGGGCGGGCAACACCCGGCCAGCGCAGCTGCCGAAGCCGATCGACACCCTGCCCTCCGCCTCGCAGCGAGCCGACAGGGTCAGCTCATCGCCATCCTCGAGGAAGCTGCGGGTCTCGCCATTGGGCAACTCGACCGGCGCCTTGCCGCCCTTGCTGATCTCCATCAGCGACCCGAGGCCGCTGTCCTCGGCGGTCGACAAGGTGCCGGTGCCGATCAGGTCGCCCGGCTGGAGGTTGCAGCCGTTCGACGCGTGGTGAGTGACGATCTGCGCCGCCGACCAGTACATCGCCGCCGCCGCCTCGCCCCTGCTCAGCACATGGGGTTCCTCGCCGGCCTCGCGCATCTTCGCCGTCTGGAGCGCCACTTCGAGCTGAATGCCCAACCCCCCGGTCTTTTGGTCGTCCTCGTTCGACAGGTAAGGCAGCGGAGCGGGGTCTCCATAGGGCCGCGCGGGCATCGGTTTGCGGAAGGGCGCCAGCGCTTCCGGAGTCACCACCCAGGGCGAGATGCTGGTCAGGAAATTCTTGGCGAGGAACGGTCCCAGCGGCTGATATTCCCAAGCCTGAAGATCGCGCGCCGACCAGTCGTTGAGCAGGCAATAGCCGGCGATATGGTCGGTCGCCTCGCCGATCGGGATGGCCTCGCCCAATTTGTTGCCGCGGCCGATGAAGATGCCGAGCTCCAGCTCATAATCCAGCCGACGGCTAGGCCCATAGTCGGGCATATCGGCGTCGGGCGGCTTGCGCTGGCCCTTTGGTCGAATCACGGGCTGCCCCGACACCCTGACCGAGCTGGCCCGGCCGTGATAGCCGATCGGCACATATTTATAGTTGGGCAGCAGCGGATTGTCGGGCCTGAACTGCTTGCCGACATTGGTCGCATGATGGATGCCGACGTAGAAATCGGTGTAGTCGCCGATCACGCAGGGCAGGTGCATTTCGGCGGCAGACTGGCGGACGAGATGCTTCTCGACCGAATGGCGATAGCTGTCGTTGGACAGAAGGTCGGACAGGCGTCGCCGAAGCGCCGCGCCGTCGCTTGGCCCATGGGCGAACCAGGCGTTGAGATGGCCAAGACCGAGCGCGAGCCGCCAATGCTCGTCGAGCAGGTCGGTACTTGCCAGGCCCTTCAAGTCGAGCATCATGTCGCCGATCGCGACCCCGATCCGCGGTTCTCCGTTGCCGACGGAGAAGACTCCGAACGGCAGGTTCTGGATAGGGAAATCGGCGTGGCCGTTGGCGCTTTCGACCCAGCTTTGCCGCGCCGGGTCGTGGGTTTCGTCGATCTTCGTCATTTGGGTAGTTGGGCTTTCGGAAAATCGGCCCAGGCCTGGTCATAGTCCGGCTGGGCGCGGTCGAGC
>DASWTR010000454.1:0-4649 GCA_036402035.1 Sphingomicrobium sp. | reverse complement strand
TCCAGGCTGTCGATGAAGCCCTGCGCCTCGAGATGATCTTCGAGCGCGTCCAAATGGCCCTCATGGACGAAGGCCGACCAGTCGCGCATGTCGGCAAAGTCGACGAGGCTGCCGATCAGCGTGGCCGAGTTGACCTCGCCTGGGCGCTTCTGTGCGGCCAAATAGGCTAGCGCGATGGCGACGAGGGTGCCGCCAAGGCAGAAGGCGAACAGGTCGGGTGAGGCGTTGGTGCGCTCCCGCACCTGGCCGATCGCCTCGACGATGCCTTCCAGCACATAATCGCCGACGCCCTTGTCCTTGTGCTTTTCGCCAGGGTTGACCCAGCTGACGACGAACACGGTGCGGCCCTCGTCGACCAGCCATTTGACCAGGCTCTGCCGCGGCACGAGGTCGATCATATAGTAGCGGTTGACCAAAGGCGGGACGTAAAGCAGCGGCTCGGCCGCGACCTTGTCGGTGGTCGGCGTGTACTGGATCAGCTGGAACAGGTCGTTTTCGAACACCACCTCGCCCGGCGTCGCGGCGATGGTTTTGCCCTTCTCGAACGCGGTCGGATCGGTGCGGCGCTGGACGATGCCCTTGCCGCTTGCCACGTCCTCGATCAGGTGAGCGAAGCCCTGGACCAGATTGGCACCACCCGTCTCTTTGGTCCGCTTGACCACTTCCGGATTGGTCGCGGCGAAATTGGCGGGCGAAACGGCGTTGAGATACTGGTCCAGCAGGAAGCTCGCCATGGCCGTGCTGCTGGCATTGCCTTCGCTAAGTGAGACCACGTCGCGCAGCTGCTTCGAAGCCAAAAGATAAGCGTCTCGGATAGCACGGTAATAGGCATCATCCTGCCATTCCGGCGCGGCGAAGCGGCGGTCGCGCGGCTTTTCGGTCTCTTTCCCCGACAGCGCCCCGGTCCAGAAATCGCCCCACTGCTTGGCGGCGGCAAGCTGCACTTCCATCAGCTCGGCCGGCTTCATCGCCAGGCCAAACGCGAATTCGCTGGTCGCCTGGGCGATAGCTAGCGGATCGAAGGGAAGCGTCGGCTTGGCGCCGCCCTTCATCATCTTCTCGGCCGCGTCGTGCAGCTGGCGGGTGAGGTCATCAAAGGCAAAGGCCGAAGTCACTGGCGCACCCCAGGCCGTTCGTGTCGAGCGAAGTCGAGACACCGAGCGCAAGGTCCCTCGACTTCGCTCGGGACGAACGGATGTTGGGGACTGGTCACTGGCGGGTCAGCTCCCGGCCGACGATCATCCGCATCACCTGATTGGTGCCCTCCAGGATCGAATGGACGCGCAGGTCGCGCCAGAAGCGCTCGATCGGATAATCCTGCAGATAGCCGTAGCCCCCATGCAGCTGCAGCGCCCGGTCGACGACCGAGCTGCCGGTGTCGGTAGCGAAGCGCTTGGCCATGGCCGCGAACTTGGTCTTGTCGGGCGCATTGGCCGTAACCTTGACCGCCGCAGCGTAGAGTAGTTGCCGGGCAGCCTGCAGCTCGGTCTCCATGTCGGCCAGTGTGAATTGCGTGTTCTGGAAGTCGGCGATTGCCTGGCCGAACTGCTTGCGCTCCTTGGTATAGTTCACCGCCTCGTCGAGGCAGCGCTGGGCGCCGCCGAGCGAACAGGCGCCGATGTTGAGCCGGCCGCCGTCGAGGCCCATCATGGCGATACGGAAACCTTCGCCCTCGCCGCCGACGCGGTTGGCAACGGGCACGCGCACCTCGTCGAAATTGACCTGGGCGGTCGGTTGCGAATGCCAGCCGAGCTTCTTTTCCTGGCCGCCGAAGCTGACGCCCTTCATGTCCTTTTCGATGACCAGCGCGGTGATGCCCTTGGGCCCGTCCTCGCCGGTTCGGACCATGGTGACGTAAATCTCATTTTCGCCGCCGCCGGAGATGAACGCCTTGCTGCCCGATACGACATAATGGTCGCCGTCGAGTGTCGCCTTGGTCTTGAGCGCCGCCGCATCGGAACCCGACGAGGGCTCGGTCAAACAATAGCTCGCCATCCGCTCCATCGGGATCAGCGAGGGGAGATATTTGGTCTTCACCTCGTCGGAGCCGAAGCGGTCGATCATCCAGCTTGCCATATTGTGGATCGAGATGAAGGCGCTGGTCGAGGGACAGCCATAGGCCATCGCCTCCATGATCAGTGCCGCTTCCAGCCGGCCGAGGCCGATCCCGCCGCTCTCTTCGCTGACGTAGATCGAGCCGAAGCCGAGCTCGGCGGCCTGGCGGATCGTGTCGCGCGGAAAGATATGCTTCTCGTCCCATTCCGCCGCGAAGGGCGTGATCGCGTCGGCGGTGAATTTCTGCGCCATCTCCTGGATCTGGCGCTGGTCATCGGTCAGGTCGAACTGGTGCATGGGCAGGCCGCCTAGCACTGCCCCAAACGCTTATCCAGTGGGCCGGCCGGCGCCGCAGCGACGGTAGGTGACCCCGTTCCGGATCAGCAGGTTGCTGCTACCGGTCAGCACCAGCTGCTCCTCGCGTTCCATGCCGTCATAGTCGAACACGCCAGTGAATCGCTCGGGAGCGTCGCCGACCACTTCGACCAGCCGTCCGACCGATTCGCGCGACATCAGGCTGTCGCCGGTGACGATCAGCGCGCTGCCGACCACGTCGCCAGGCCGGCAGTCGGCCGGCCGTTGACCCCAGCGGTCCTGGAAGGCCGCGGGGATCGCGCCGCCCACGGCTGGCGCCAGCGGATCGACCTCGACTTCATTCTCCAGCATCGCATTGTCGAGCTCGTTCAACTCCGGTTCCTTGGGTGCGGGCGGGGCTGGCGGCGGCTCGGGATTTTCGCTGAGTTCGACATCGGGCAACTCGGGCGCCGATTCCGAGGCGCGAATCTTGTCCGCCGTCAGCACATCTTCCTCGCTTGGGCCTCCGCAGGCGGCGAGGGCGAAGGGCAGGGCGAGCAGCGAGGCGGCGAGGATCGGCTTCATCGGCCCGCCGACTATCAGGCGCAGCGCGTGTAGGTAAAGGTGCCTGTCTCCTCGGCGCGCTTGAGCGTGTCGCCGGTGCGGGTGAAGGTCATCACCTTCTCCCAATTCTGACCCTCGCCGGTAAAGGCGAACAGGCCGGAGAAGCTGGTGGCGATGGCGGGGCGCTGTTCCTTCAATGTTGCGACGGACTCGAAGAATTTGACGCTGTTATGACGGATGGTGATCAAGCCCTTGTTGTCGCCCCGGGTGGATGTGCAGTCGCCTGGGACCATTCCCCAACGCCCATGATATTCGGCCGGGATCATCGTGCTGGCCGTCTCCGGCGGCGCTGGCACGGCCAAGTTCGACGCCGTCGCGCCGACATTATTATTGAGCGTGCTTTCGTCCGGTGGAAGCGTTTCGATGTCGGCGTTGAGGCTGTTGCCCTCGTCGATCGCGATATTGTTCGGGTCGTCCTGCTGGCACGCGGTCAGCGCGAGCGCCAGCAGGGCGGTAGCGGCGAGAATCTGTTTCATATCCGAACCAACGCGCTAACAGAGATTAGGTTCGGTCAGCTCAGGCGCCGGCGATAATCTCCAACTCGATTAGCCAGTCGGGTTGAAGGGTTTGTACGACGATTGCCGTGGTTGGAATGCGGCGGTCGCCTAGCGCCTTGATCCGTGCCTGAGCATTGGCCTCGGCGTAGCTGGCGTCACGCAGATAGCTGGTCAAGCGGACGATATTGTCGACCGTCATCCCCGCGCTGGCGAGGATCGCGCGGAGATTGTTCCAGACGCATTCCAGCTGATCGTCGAGCGTCGGCGGTGCGGTGAAATCGGGGCGGAGGCCCATCGTCCCGCTGACGAACAGCATGCGTTCCGCGCCGCGAACCTCCATCGCATGGACCCAATCGCCGCCAGTCGAATAGACGCCCTCGGTCGGGTTGTGCGCGATCTGCTCCATCGTCACTCCTTTGGTTCGATGAGGTCCCAGCGATTGCCATAGAGGTCGCGGAACACCACGACCTTGCCATAGGGTTCGGCGCGCGGTTGCTCGTCGAGGCTGGCGCCGGCCGACTTGAGCCGGTCGAGCGCGCCCTGGAAATCCTCAACTTCGAGGAACAGGCCGACGCGACCCCCGAACTGGTTGCCGACCGCCGCCAGCTCCGCCGGCTTCTTCGCCTTGGCCAGCAGCAGGCCGCGCCCGGCCTGATCCTCGATCACCACCCAGCGCTTGCCACCGCCCTGATCCTCGTCCTTGGCCAGACGAAAGCCTAGCGCACGGCCGAACCAGTCGATTGCCTCGTCATAATCGCGGACCAACAACGCAACGAGCGAAAGCTTCATTCCTCGCTTTCCGCGTAATGCTCGGCACCGAGGAAATGGAGCGACACATAAGGCTCGTCCCCAACCACCCAACTGTCGTGGCTGTGGGGCGGAACGTAGAAGATATCGCCTGCGCGCATTTCAACCACCTCGCCGCCTTCCATCGCCGCCGTGGCACAGCCGGAAACGACCATCCCGACATGTTCGACCTGGCAGAAGCGTTCGCCCAGTGCGGCACCAACATCATCGGCCCAGCGCCAGCCGGGCTGGTAGGTGGCGCGGCCGATCGTCATCCCGCCGATGCGAACGATTTCGAACCTTCCCTTGGGAAACTCGCGCACCTCGTCCGGACGCTCAAACCGCTTCAGGATGACCTCGGTGTTCATGCGTTACCCCATCGTCGGAATAACA
>DASWTR010000453.1:0-2709 GCA_036402035.1 Sphingomicrobium sp. | reverse complement strand
GGGCAGCTTCCTGATCGGGCTGCTGGCGGGCCTGTTCGGAGCGATGGAGGCCGGCCACAATGCACGCCTGTTCCTGATCACCGGCTTCCTCGGAGGCTTCACCACCTTCTCCGCCTTCAGCCTCGACGCGGTCACCTTGTGGGAGCGCGGGGCGCCGTGGCAGGCGGGGCTTTATGTTGCGGGCAGTGTAATAGTCTCCCTTATCGCTGTCGTTGCAGGATTGATGATCTCGCGACTGGTATGATCCTTGTCGGTTGCAATTCGCGTACCCATTTCCGTCGCTCACGCGACATAAGGAAGCGACCATGGCCGACGCACCCCAGAAGATCCCATCTCTCCCCGCCGATTATGTTCCGCCGAAGGTGTGGAGCTGGGACCAGCCCAATGGTGGCGCCTTCGCCAGCACCAACCGGCCGGTCGCCGGACCGACCCATGACAAGGAGCTGCCGGTCGGCCAGCATCCCCTGCAGCTTTATTCGCTCGGCACGCCCAACGGGCAGAAGGTCACGATCTTGCTCGAGGAGCTGCTCGCTGCCGGCCATTCGGGCGCCGAATATGACGCCTGGTACATCGACATCGGCGAAGGCGACCAGTTTGGCTCCGGCTTTGTCGAAGTGAATCCCAATTCCAAGATCCCGGCGCTGCTCGATCGGTCAAGCCCGGATAAGCCGCAGCGGGTGTTCGAAAGCGGGTCAATCCTGGTCTATCTCGCCGAGAAGTTCGACGCCTTCCTGCCCAAGGAGCCGGCGGCGCGGACCGAGGCATTGAACTGGCTGTTCTGGCAGATGGGGTCGGCGCCGTTCGTCGGCGGCGGGTTCGGCCATTTCTACGTTTACGCGCCGGTCAGGATCGAATATGCGATCGACCGCTATGCGATGGAGACGAAGCGGCAATACGACGTGCTCGACCGTCACTTCGCCGAGCATCGCTTCGCCGCCGGCGACGAGTACAGCATCGCCGACATGGCGATATTCCCCTGGTACGGCGGAATCGCGCTCGGCCAGTCCTATCCCGGCGCAGCCGAATTCCTGGCGACGCACGAGTATAAGCATTTCAACCGCTGGGT
Organism: Sphingomicrobium sp.; assembly: GCA_036402035.1. Lineage (GTDB taxonomy): Bacteria > Pseudomonadota > Alphaproteobacteria > Sphingomonadales > Sphingomonadaceae > Sphingomicrobium. The sequence continues at coordinate 1,643 of DASWTR010000453.1, read as the reverse complement.
AGAGGAAGTCGGCGCGCGCCCTGCCGTGCAGCGCGGCCGCCGGGTCAACCGTAAGGTCGAGAACGATCCGAGCTTCATCCGCGAACGGCATAGCGCCGCGGACCTCGACTAATGTGATATGAGCGGCCTCCTACAAGGGGGCCGCTCATGCATCGGATTGCATTCCTGATTGCCGCAGGCCTGTTGGCCGTCGCGTGCGCCAAGCAGGAAGACCAACCGCCCGCGCTGGAAGGGCGCTGGGTCGACCTGACCCACGCGCTGGCCGAGGATAATGTGTTCTGGCCGACGGCGGAGGGCTTCGTGCACGAGGTGGCCGCCTACGGCCAGACGCCTGGTGGCTGGTTCTACAGCAGCTACAATATCCAGCTGTCGGAGCATGGCGGGACCCACCTCGATGCGCCGATCCATTTCGCCGCGGGCAAGCAGACCGCCGACCAGATCCCGCTCGACAAGCTGATCGGGCCAGCGGTCGTGATCGACGTCAAGGCAGCAAGCCAGGCCAATCGCGACTATCGGTTCACCGTCGCCGACGTCGAGAATTGGGAACGCCAGCATGGCCGGCTGCCCGACGGGGCTATCCTGCTGTTCAACACCGGATCGTCGAAGCTGTGGCCGGACCGCAAGGCCTATATGGGCACCGACGAGCGCGGACCGGAGGCGGTCGCGAAGCTCCATTTCCCCGGATTGAGCGAGGAGCTGGCGCGGTTCCTGGTCGAGCAGCGCAAGGTGGCAGCGGTCGGGCTGGACACGCCCAGCCTCGACTATGGCCAGTCCAAGGATTTCATTGCTCACCGCATCCTGCTCGGCGCCGATATCCCGGGGTTCGAGAATGTCGCGGCGCTGGATCAGCTTCCGCCCAAGGGCGCGACCGTGGTGGCGCTGCCGGTTAAGATCCGGGGCGGCAGCGGTGGGCCGCTGCGGATCGTGGCGCTTGTGCCTTAGGCGGGTTCAGCCGCCAACGCTGACGCTGGGCGAGCCGGTTTGCGCTTCTTCTTGCGGACCCAGAAGGACCAAGTCGTCAGCGACCCGAGCAGGGTCAGGCCGAGGCCAGACAGGGTCATCACCAGCTTCCAGGCAAGGCCGCCGACCTTGGCCGAATGGAGCGGGTAGAAGGTCTCGTTGATCGACGCGGCGCGGCTGCCGGTGGCGGGGTCGTCGATGCGCAACAGCTTGCCCTGCCCGTCGAAATAGAGGGTCGTGCGGCCGTTGGGCGTCCATTCGAAGCTCTGCCGCATGCGGATGGACCAGGGCTGGTCGGGCTTCGACGGGATGGTCAGGCGGCGCAGCGCGGCATCGGGGAAGCGGGTCTTGGCCGCCGCCAGCATGGCTGCGACGGGGGCGGCGCCTTGCGCGGGTTCGATCTCGGGCGGCTTGATCTGCTCGATCCTACCGAACGGGCGCAGCATCCATTTGGCCGCATCGCCGAAGATCATGCCAGTGCCGGTGAGGAACGAGAGCAGCAACAGCGGCGCAAGCAGGATACCGAGGTCGCGATGGTGAGCGACGATCGGGCCGGGCTTGAATCGGTCCGGCCACAGCCGCCAACGGAAAGCCCGGCGGCTTCGCCACCACAGGATCGTGCCGGTGATGACGAAGACCAGGCCGGCGACGCCCGCCCAGCCAGCGACCAGCTCCCCCGTATG
>DASWTR010000452.1:0-4464 GCA_036402035.1 Sphingomicrobium sp. | reverse complement strand
GAATTGAGGATCGCGGCAAGCCCGCTAGCGATATGCGTCTGACCCCAGCCGAACAGGATGAATGGGATGGCGTTGTTGAAGAGAGCGAGGACCGCGATCGATCCCCAAATCTGCCGCGGCAGGCCCGCCTTCTCCCCGCGCAACCACAGGAACAGCCACATCGCCGCAGCGGCCATGGTCAGCCGAAGCCAGACATAGGTCAGCGGCTCGACTTCGCGGACAGCGACGCTGATGAACAAGAAAGCCGCGCCCCAGATCACCGCTAGGGCGATCAAGGTCAGCCAGTCCGAGCGGTTCATCAACGTACGGATCACCGGAGCCCCATCGCCCGGCGCCACCGAGTCCGCCTCCCGCGGCTTGCCTTCAAACCGGTTTTCGCTGAGCGTCGCCATAGGAAGGCTCCTTCTTCCTTATGGCAGGTAGGCGCGGTGCCTCTCTGCGGCCAACCAAAGTCCGTCAACCGACAATAAGCTATGCTTATGCTAGTCGCGAAGCAGCTCGTTTATCGAGGTTTTCGAGCGGGTTCGCTCGTCGACTCGCTTGACGATCACTGCGCAGGCCAGTGACGGGCCGCCTTTTTCGGAGGGCAGGCTGCCGGGCCCGACCACCGAATAGGCGGGCACGCGCCCATACATCACTTCGCCGGTGGAGCGATCGACGATCTTCGTCGAGGCGCCCAGAAACACGCCCATCGACAGCACTGCGCCCTCCTCGACGACCACCCCTTCGGCCACCTCCGACCGGGCGCCGATGAAGCAATTGTCCTCGATGATTACCGGCCCGGCCTGGAGCGGCTCCAGCACTCCGCCGATGCCGGCGCCGCCGGAGATATGGACGTTCCGGCCGATCTGGGCGCAGCTGCCGACGGTTGCCCATGTGTCGACCATTGTCCCTTCGCCGACATAGGCCCCGAGGTTGACGAAGCTGGGCATCAGAACGGCATTAGGCGCAATGTACGCGCCGCGTCGTACGATCGCGCCGGGCACCGCGCGAAAGCCCGCCGCGCCGAACGCATTGTCGCTCCAGCCGAGGAACTTCGATGGCACCTTGTCCCACCAGGTTGCGCCGCCGGGGCCGCCGGGTATGGCTTCCATCGGGTTGAGGCGGAAACTGAGCAGCACCGCCTTCTTGAGCCACTGGTTGACGCGCCATTCCCCGCCGGCCTTCTCCGCGACCCGCTCCTCGCCGCTGTCGAGCCGCAGGATCGCTGCCTCGACCGCTTCCTTCAGCGACTGATCGCTCGCCTCGATCGCGTCGCGCTTGTCCCAGGCGGTCTCGATGATCGATTGAAGGTCGCCGTTCATTCACTCTCTCCAAGCATGTCCTCGAGCCATTCGCCGACGTCGGCAATGGTGAGGTCGATGAAATCCGGTTGATGGCCGTGATTGCCGCGTTCGGAGCCATTGTCGACCCAGATGGTCCTCATTCCCAGATGTTTGGCCGGCTTTAGGTTTTGCGCCATGTCCTCGACCATCGCGGCGCGCCGTGGATCGATGCCGAAGCGATCGAGCATCAGCTCATAACCGTGCCGGTCGGGCTTGGGCCGCAGCTCGGCTGCGTGGATGTCGTGCAGCTCGGCAAAATGATCGCCGATGCCGATCGCCTCGAGGACCCGCCGAGCGTAGGGCTCATCGGCGTTGGTGAAGATCAGCTTGCGGCCGGGAAGCCTGGCCAGGCCCAGCGCCAGCCGCTTGTCGCGGCTTAGCCGGTCGAGCGGGATGGCGTGAACGTCATCGAGGAACTCATGGGGATCGACCCGATGGTCCTTCATCAGTCCGGCGAGGGTGGTCCCATGAGTGTGGAAATGCGATTTCTGAACGCGCTTGGCTTCCTCGCGGTCCACTCCCAGCAGCCGCTCGATATAGGCTCCCATGCGCTCGTCGATCAGCTCGAACAGGCCAGTCGACGCGGGATACAGGCAGTTGTCGAGATCGAAGATCCAGTCGGTAACGTGGCCGAGCAGGGGAGCGTAGCGGGGGTTCACGGTGCGGCGCCCTAACGCGACTTGACCGCTTCAGCAAAATGAAAGCTTTTGTTAACCATAAGCGGATAGTGAAAAGCCGTTGAAAACCAGCGGCTTGCGGGGAGTAACGGGACAATGTCGAATCGGTTCATGGCGTCGACCGCCTGCGGGCTGATGCTGGCCCTGACCGCTTGCGGCGGCGGCGGAGGTGGAGGCGGAGGAGGCGGGATCGGTTCGACGCCGCCACCGCCGATGCTCACCCCAACGCCTACTCCTACGCCCACGCCAACTCCTACGCCGACTCCGACCCCGACCCCGACGCCCACACCAAGCGCGAGCTTCAACTCGTCGGAGTATCAACGGTCCAACGGGGCGACCAGCTCGGGCGCGGTCGCTGCCTGGCAGCAGGGCGCGACGGGGCAGGGCGTCAAGATCGCGGTCATCGACAGCGGCATCAACCCGGACCTTGCCGAGTTCAGCGGTCGGATCGATCCCGCCAGCCGGGACGTCGCGGGCAATCGCCCGCTTAGCGATGAAGACGGTCATGGCACGGCGGTAACTGCAACCGCCGCAGCGGCGCGCAATGATGCCCAGAATATGGGTGTTGCGTTCGATGCGACGATTCTGTCTTTCCGAGCCGACTCCCCAGGAACCTGCTCCGGCGAGGATGGATGCGATTTCTTCGATAGCGCGATCGCGCAGGGCATCGACGCGGCAAGGCTCGCCGGTGCCAAGGTGATCAACATGTCGCTGGGCGGGTCGGAACCCAACAGCGCCGTCCTGTCGGCCATGCAGCGCGCGGTCAACGCCGGCATCGTCCTGGTGATTTCGGCCGGCAACGACGGCGAGGATCCGCTGAAGGGCGGCAGCGCCGACCCGTTCGCGCTGATCCCCGCGCAAACCTTCGCCGGCCGCGTAATCATTGCCGGCTCGGTCGGCGTGGCCAGCGGAACAGGCACCGACCTCAACCAGCTATCAACCTTCTCGAACAGAGCGGGCCAGGGACAGAATTGGTATCTCGCCGCGCTCGGCTATCGGGTTCGGACGGTGGACCACACCGGGGACGGATTCTTCTATTCGGGCACCAGTTTCTCGGCGCCGGTCATCAGCGGCGCGGTGGCGCTGGTTGCGCAAGCCTTCCCGAACATGACGGCGGCGCAGATCATCGACCTACTCTTCCGTACCGCCGACGACCTTGGGGCAAGCGGTGACGACGCGGTGTTCGGACAAGGGCGCCTTAACATCACGCGGGCCTTCCAGCCGGTCGGCACGACCAGCCTGGCCGGTACCGGAGAAGCGGTGACGGCGGATGCTACCTCCGGCGGTCTGCCCGAGTCTGCCGGCGACGGCGGGTCGCAAGGCGGCATGGGCGCGATCATCCTCGATGGCTACAGCCGTGCGTTCGCCATGGACCTGGCCAAGGGCCTGCGCCAGGCGGAATCTCGGCTGCCGCTCGAACGCGCGCTCACCGGGCATGTGAAGGGCTCGGCGGTTCAGGCCGGCCCGCTGTCGATCGCGATGAGTGTGGCGGAGCGGCCGGGCCTGCCCGGCATCATCGACGTCGCCCGGCTCGGGGTCGGACCGGAGGATGCGCGCCGCTCGCGCCTGGTCGCCGGATCGGCAATCGCCCGGCTAGACAACCGGACCAAGGCGGCGTTCGGCATTGGCCAGGGCGCCAAGGCGATCGAGCGGCAATTGACCGATGCGGAGGCCGGCGCCTTCCTCATCGCCCGCGACATCAGTGCCGACCCCGGCTTCCAGACGCGCCGCGGCACCAGCATGGCGATGCGCCGCAACCTCGGCTTCGCCGGTCTGACCGTGGCGACCGAGCAGGGCAAGCTATGGGAACGGGTCCGGACGACGGTGGACGAGCCGAACTATCGCTGGACCGGCGCGACACTCGACCGGCGATTCGGCGACAAGCTATGGGCCTCGATCGGGCTCAGCCGGCTTGACGAGGACCAGACCTTGCTCGGCGGTCGGCTCGGCTCGATCTACGGCGAGAGCAGTTCCTCGAGCCTGTTCCTCGATCTGGAGGCGCGCAGAAGCCTCGGCAATGGCTGGTCGGCGACGATCATGGGCCGGCGCGGCTGGACCGATTTCGCCAGCGGCAAGTTCCAGACCGGCGCTTACTCGTTCGACCTCGCCAAGGTCGGACTGCTGGGCGAGCGGGACCGGTTCGGCTTCCGGCTGTCCCAGCCGCTCAGGGTAGAAAGCGGCGGTATCTCGATGCTGCTGCCGACCGGGTACGACTATGCCACGGAGACGGCGACGACCAGCGTCGAACGGCTGAGCTTCCGTCCTTCGGGACGCGAGATCGATGCGGAGCTCAGCTATTCGACCGGGCTCGGGCGCGGCTGGCTGGGCGCCAACCTCTTCGCGCGGCGGCAGCCGGGGCATATCGCCACGGCCGACGCCGACATGGGCGCCGCGATCCGCTACTCGCTTGGCTTCTAGGGCCGGGCGCGGACGTCCCGGTACATCACCGGAACCATGCAGCC
>DASWTR010000451.1:0-3259 GCA_036402035.1 Sphingomicrobium sp. | reverse complement strand
ATTCTGGGCCGCCTGGGCGAACCGGGCGACGGTCGGCTCCGCCTGATCGCGGGTGGTGCCTTTGGGGAAGGCAACCGACACCTGCTTCAGCGTCAGCAAGGCGTTGCGTGGGTCGGCGGTCAGGATCTTGCGCACGTCCTGAACGGCGATGATCGAATAGCCGCCTGGGAGCTTGATCGGCTGCGATACCATTCCCGGGCGCATCTGACGGACCACGGCGCCGAGCTGCTCCGGGAGCTGTTCGGGACGGACCCAGCCTAGATCGCCGCCAACCGCGGCGGTCGAGGCTTCGGAGAACTGCCGGGCATAGCCGACGAACGAGCCACCCTGTTGAAGCGCGGCATAGACTCGGTTGGCGTTGGCCTCCGCTTGTTCCTCGTTCGCGCTGCTGGCCGAGATGAAGATCTCCCCGACGCGGAATTCTTCGGCGCCCTTCGATGCGTTGAGCTTATCGATTATCGCCTGGACTTCCTCATCGCCGACGCTGACCGTGCTCTCGATCTTTTTCGACTGCAGGCGCCGCCAGGCGATCTCGCCCTGAATCTGGCGCCGGATCGAGCGGATCGAGGAACCGCGCGACTTCAGATATTCGGCCATCTGGGCCGGGGTCTGCTTCACGTTTCCGGCGACGCGCTCGACCGTCTTGTCGATGTCCGAATCGGTAATCTCAATTTCTTCCGACCTGGCTGCCTGAATCTGGAGCGTCTCATCGATCAGGTTGCTCAGCACCTGCTGCCGAAGCCGCTCCATCTCGTTGGCGGGGATGGGCGCATTGTTGGCGATCGCCAGCAAGGCGAGTCGCTGCTCGATGTCGGTCTGAGTGATGATCTCGCCATTGACGATCGCGGTTGCCTTGACGACCGACGGAAGCGGTGAGCCGAAAACCTGAGGATTGGCTGGCAGGTTGAGCGTCGCGGTTGAATTGACCTGAGGCGCCGGCTGCTGCGGCTGCGGTGCTGCGCCCGTGCCGGCCTGTTGCGCAATGGCTGCGCCGGCGAGGGCGAAACCCAAGGCCAGTGGGACCGTCCGTATCAGACTCGGCGAAATTTTCATCTGCTTCACTGCCACCCCAAAAATTCCCTTTGTCGCCAACGCTATAGAGATTTCCATTAGCCGCCCGGGCTGAACCGCAGCTTAGCGGCCGATGCCTTTCAGCGAGAAGTTGATGGAAAAAGTGCTGCCACTCTTAAACTCTCCGAGCCGCTCATAGTCGCGCTTCCACGCCACGCCAAGTTCAAGACATTCATCTTCATAGGTAATGCCAAGTCGGTGGCGAACGGGTTCATAGCCGTCGGCCAGGCTGAGCGGATCTTCTTCGGCATCGCTGAGATCGAGCACGGTCGACCCGAATACCGACCAATAACGATGAACCTGCCAACGGCCGGCGAGGCGCAGCTCTTCCTTGTCGCGCAGATCCTCGACGGTGGGCGAGATGTCGCGGTTGAGCCGAAGATAGGATATTTGCGCATAGGTGAACGGGCTACCGACCGTCAGGTCGAGCTCGTTGCGCCGAATCTCGAAATTGTCCTTGTCCAGTCGGTACCGGTGGGTGACGTCGATCAGGCGGCCAAAACGGACCCGGGTCCGTCCGACAATGTCGGACAAGCGGTCCGTAAGGCCGGTTCCGTCGGGGAAAATGCTCGGCTCGCGGGTCAGACGGTAGCTTTGCCCGATAACCGCGTCGATCGACCATCTGGGCCGGTCGAACGCCCATTCGACGCCGTAGGTAACTCGCGATCCGTCCTCCCAACGGTCATAGCCCGGGAAACGATTGAGCGCGAAAAGATTACTGTCTTCCAGGTCGACCGCACGCGCATCCTCGTTGGGAATGTCGAGGTTCTCGGTCGGCGGCGTCAGCACCAGCTGCACACGCGGGATCAGCCGCTGCGTGCCGCCCCACAGCCCCCCGACCAGTGGCCATTTGAGGTCGGCTGCGAGGGCGGCGATGCCGCGGGTCTCCCAGCCATTCTTGCCGCGATAGATATCGACCGGCGTCTCCTCGGCCTCATCGGTATGATAGGCGTCGCCGCGGACGTAGGCGGTCAGCGTCAACTCCTGGCCCAGCGAAGTCAGGCGCCTCAAATCCCAGCGGGCGCTGGCGAAGGCGCGCTGCGTGTCCTGTCCGTCCCGCCGCAAGATCGCCAGGCTGTTGGCCTGCAACTCGACCCGGCCGCCCATGATCGGGTTGTCCAGCCGCAAGCGCGCGTCGATCGCGGGCAGGGCGATCGGAATCTGTCGTTGCTCGTCGGTGCTGCGAAGCCCCTGGAATGCCCAGCCCTGGATCGAGACATAGCTGTCGAGGTCGATCCGTTCGGCGTTGATGAAGCTGCGCAGCCGGTCGTCGCGCGTGATGTCGTAGCGGCGGGCGACGGTCTTGTCGGTCGCCCGGCGGAACGAGCCGGTGAGCGTCCAGTTAGGGTCGAGCTGGAACCGGCCGTTGCCTTCGAAATAGCCACGAAGGCCGCGGGGTTCCTTAGGCGCCAGGATCGCTACGTCGGTTTCGGGAATATCGCCGTAAGTGACGAAAGCGCCCAGCTGATATGCGCCGATCGAAGTCAGGTGCCGCCAGCGAGCCTCCAGCGCGGGCAAGGACTCGGTGTAGACGTGCGGCGTGACCGTCAGGTCGCGGTTGCGGTCGACCCGCCAGTAATAGGGCAGGCTGATTTCCACCCCATTGTTGCTATCGACCCGGAAACCCGGAACCAGCGCCCCGCTGAACCCGCCGCTTTGCGACCCGTCGCCGATGCTGAACACCGGCAGCAAGGGCAAGGTGACGCCCAAGATGTTCATCCGCCCGCCGGCAAAGCGGATCCGCCCATTCTGGCGATCATGCGTCACCCGCGCGGCCGTGATCTTCCAGCTGGGATTCTTGGGACAGCCCGTTTCGGTCGTGACCGGGCAGGCCGAATAGACCGCATTGTCGAGTTGGGTGACATCGCCGCTCCGCGAACCGCGGGTGGCGGCGATGCGGCCGCCGCTTTCGAGCACGATCAGCAGATTTTCGACCGTCCCGTCGCGTAAGGAATCGGTCAGGTCGACCTTTTCGCCGACCAGCTTGTCACCCTCGGGGGTCATGACCACCACATTGCCTTCGGCCACGACGCGCCCGCTGGTCCGATCCCAGCTGACCCGGTCGGCCGCCAGGAAATTGCCGTCGCGCGACATCCGCACCTGGCCCTGCGCGGTCACTACATCGGTGCGGTTTTCGTAAATCACCTCATCGGCGCTGAAGTCGATCAGCTGCTCGGTCGGCGTCTCA
>DASWTR010000450.1:0-9749 GCA_036402035.1 Sphingomicrobium sp. | reverse complement strand
GACGCTGGTGACAGCGATACCAATGCTGCCGACACCGTTGGCGCCGACAATGCCACTCTGACCTCGGTCAGCGGCACCGGCGGCAGCGATTCGACCTTCAGCGGAGGTCTGCTGAACGTGAACGGCTCGTTCGGCTCGCTGGCGATCGATGCGCAAGGCAATTACACCTATACCGTCAACCCGAACGCGGGCGGCGGCGGGGTGGACGTGTTCACCTACACGCTGACCGACGGCGACGGCGATACGACGACCGCAACGCTGACGATCACCAATCCTGACCTGTTCCCGAATCTGCCGGATCCGGCCGTTGCAAACCTGGATGACGATGTCATCCCCGGCGCCGACGGCATCCCGGATGGCCCTGGCGACGACGATCCCGACGTGGTCGGCGAGAACAGCGTCAATGGGCAGCTGGTCGGATCGGGTGGCGACGGCGATCTCGATTATGCCTTCACCGGCACCAACACGCTTCCGGCTGGCTTCACGGTCAATCCCGTCAACGCCTCGACCGTGCAGATCCTGCAGGGCGGGACGGTTGTCCTGACGGTCACGCTCAACACCGAGACCGGCGCCTACACCGTTGTTCAGAACGCGCCGATCGACCATCCCGCCGGGTCCGACGAGAATAATCTGTCGTTCGGCATCGGCGTTCGAGTGGTTGACGTCGACGGCGATTCCGAGCCGGCCACGATCACCATCAACGTCGACGACGACACGCCGGAAATGAACCGCGCGGACGTCTCGGTCCCGACCTTGACGGTCGACGAGACTGACCTGGCGACCAACGCCAGCGCCGACTATTCGGTAGTCTTCGACGGAGCCTATGGCGCCGACGGACCTGGCACCACCAGCTATGCGGTCAGTGTCGTCAACGGCACCGACAGCGGCCTGGTCGACGTTGCCTCCGGCGACGCGATCCTGCTGTTCATGAACGGTAGCGTGGTCGAGGGCCGCGTCGGCGGAGCCGACGGTCCGGTGGCCTTCACCGTCAGTGTCGACAGCGGCACGGGCGTGGTCACGCTCGACCAGATCCGGGCGCTCGAGCATCCGGACACGAATGATCATGACGAGCCGGTCAATGCGATTGCCGACTCGATTCAGCTGACCGCGACGATCACCGACGGCGACGGCGACACCGACAGCCTGTCGGTCAACATCGGCCATACGCTGGGGTTCGAGGATGACGGTCCGTCGATCGACCGCAACCAGGCGGCGGCGCCGGTCCTGGTAACCGACGACACCGACACACCGAACGACGTTGCGGGTCCAGCCAACTTTGCCGCGCTGTTCACCGGCGTGTTCGGGGCGGACGGGTTCAAGGATGCCGACGACAATGATGTCGAGGATGCCGATGCGATCCGCTTCGCGCTGTCGATCGGCGGACCCAACGGCACCGACAGTGGCCTCAACGATACGCTGACCGGCGACAATATCCTGTTGCGCGTGGTCGGCAACACCATCGAAGGCTATCTGGAGGGCTCGCCCGCCACGGTCGCGTTCACCATCACCCTCGATCCCAACACCGGCCAGGCCACGCTCGAGCAGGATCGCGCGGTCGTCCATGACAACCCGGCCGATCCGGTCGAGAGTGGCGATTCGGCGGCGACGCTTGCCGCCAACCTGGTCGTGATCACCGCAACCATCGAGGACGGCGACGGCGATACCGACACGGCGACGGCCAATGTCGGCAACTCGTTCCGGTTCGAGGATGACGGCCCGTCGATCGACCGCAATCAGGCGGCGGTGCCCGAGCTGGTCACCGACGACACCAATACGCCCAACGACACGGACTCGGCGAGCTTCGCCGGGCTGTTCACCGGCGCGTTCGGCAAGGACGGCTTCAAGGACAGCGACGACAATGATGTCGAAGATGCCAATGCCATTTCCTACGGCCTGTCGCTGAAGAACGGCAACGGCACCGACAGCGGCCTCAACGACGTCCTCACGGGCGACAACATCTTGCTGCGCGTGGTCGGCAACACCATCGAGGGCTATCTGGAGGGCTCGCCCGCGACGGTCGCCTTCACGCTGACCCTCAATCCGGATACCGGCCAGATCACGCAGGAGCAGGACCGGGCGATCACCCACGACGATCCGACTGATCCGGTCGAGAGCGGCGACGACGCCGAGACGATGGCGGCCGACCTGATCGTGCTGACCGCGACCATCACCGATGGCGACGGCGACACCGACACGGCGACGGCCAACATCGGTGGTGCGTTCAATTTCGAGGATGACGGGCCCGCCGCGCAGAACGACGGCAGCCTCGGCACCTTCGATGACGGCGCGACCAATGTGAACATCGGCACCGTTGCTGGCTTGCTGGCCAATGACGATTTCGGAGCGGATGGTGAAGGCTCGCCCCGCATCACGATCGCGACTGGCAGCCTTGGCGGCACGATCACCATCGATGGTTCGGGCAACCTGCTGTACACGTCGAACCACGACGTGACGCCGGGCGACACGGACGTCGAGACGTTCACCTACACGATCCGCGACGGCGACGGCGACACCGCCACCGCGACGTTCACGGTTTCGCTGACCGACAATCGTCCGTCGATCGGGACGACCGAGATCGCGGTCGACGAGGAAGGCCTGGCGGGCGGCATCGCCGGCACCGTCTACGGCGACAGCAGCGATCTCGCGGGCCAGGAGACGAGCCAGAGCGGCCAGCTGACCGGCCTCAATTTCGGCGGCGACGGCCAGGGCGACATCGTGCTCGCCGGTTCGAACAACACCGGTCTTGTCACCCTCAAGGGTGAAACGGTGAAGAGCGTCTGGGACGGCGCCTCGCACACGTTGACCGGCTATGCCGACACCAACGGCAACAATGTGATGGACCCGGGTGAAACCCCCGTCTTCACGCTTCAGATCACCAATGTTGCGAACGGCAGCTATACCTTCACCCTGTTGCAGCCTGTTCGGCATAACGCGGCGAACACGGAGGACAATGAAACCTTCTCGGTTGCCGTCACAGTGACCGATTCCGAAGGCGATCCCGCTGTCGGCTCGATCGACATCCTCATCGACGACGACAGCCCCACGTTGGATCGCAATGCGACGCTGGTGCCGACGTTGGTGACCGACGATACCGACACCCCCAACGATACTGCGGGTCCGGTGAACTTCGCAGCGCTGTTCACCGGGGCCTTTGGTGCCGACGGTGCCAAGGACTCGAACAACGACAGTGTCGAAGATGCCGACGCGCTGCGCTTCGCTTTGTCGCTGAAGAACGGCGACGGCACGGTCAGCGGTCTGACGGACGTGCTCACCGGCGATGCGATCCACCTTCGGATCAACGCCAATGGCGACGTCGAAGGCTATGTGTCGAGCAACCCGGCGTTGATCGCCTTCACGATCGATCTCGATCCGGCGACTGGCCAGATCACGCTGGAGCAGGATCGTGCAATCACGCACAATGATCCGGCCGATCCGATCGAAACCGGCGGTTCCGCCGCTCAGATGGCTGCCGATCTCGTTGTTCTGACCGCCACCATCGAAGACGATGACGGCGATACCGACACGGCGACGGCCGATATTGGCGGCGCCTTCAGGTTCGAGGACGATGGCCCATCGATCGATCGCAACCAGGCGCCGGTTCCGCAGCTGGTGACCGACGATACCGACACGCCCAACGATACCGCGGGTCCGGCGAACTTCGCCGCGCTGTTCTCCGGTGTGTTCGGGAAGGACAGCTTCAAGGACAGCGATGACAATAATGTCGAAGACGCTGACGCGATCCGGTTTGCCTTCTCGCTGAAGAACGGCAACGGCACGGTTAGCGGCCTGACCGATGTCCTCACCGGCGACGCGATCCATCTCAGGATCAACGCCAATGGCGACATCGAAGGTTATGTGTCGAGCGATCCGGCTTCGGTCGCCTTCATCATCGACATCGATCCAGCTACCGGCCAGGTCACGCTGGAGCAGGATCGTGCGATCACGCACAATGATCCGAACGATCCGGTCGAGAGCGGCAGCTCGGCGGCGCAGATGGCGGCCGACCTGATCGTCATCACCGCCACTATCGAGGATGGCGACGGCGATAAGGACACGGCCACCGCCAATGTCGGCGACGCCTTCCGCTTCGAGGATGACGGTCCGAGCATCGATCGTAACTCGACTGCGGTTCCGCAGTTGGTCACGGACGACACCGACACGCCCGACGACACGGCAGGTCCAGCCAACTTCGCCGCGCTGTTCTCCGGTGTGTTCGGGAAGGACGGGTTCAAGGACAGCGACGACAATAATGTCGAGGATGCCGACGCGATCCGCTTCGCCCTGTCGCTGAAGAACGGCAATGGCACCGTCAGCGGCCTCACCGATGTGCTGACCGGCGACGCGATCCATCTTCGGATCAACGCCAACGGCGATATCGAGGGCTATGTGTCGAGCGATCCAAGTCTCATCGCCTTCACCATCGACCTGGACCCGGCCACCGGTTCGGTGACGCTGGAGCAGGATCGTGCGATCACGCACAATGATCCGACCGATCCGGTCGAGAGCGGCGGTTCGGCGGCGCAGATGGCGGCCGACCTGATCGTCATTACCGCCACTATCGAGGATGGCGACGGCGATAAGGACACGGCCACCGCCAATGTCGGCGACGCCTTCCGGTTCGAGGATGACGGCCCGTCGATCGATCGCAACCAGACCGGGGCGCCGGTGCTGGTGACCGACGACACCGCAACGCCCAACGACACAGCTTCGGGCAATTTCGCTGCGCTGTTCACCGGCCTGTTCGGCAAGGACGGCTTCAAGGACAGCGACGACAATAATGTCGAAGATGCGAACGCAATCCGCTTCTCCCTGTCGATCAGCGGGCCCAACGGCACCGACAGCGGACTGGATGACGTCGCCACGGGCGCCAACATTCTGTTGCGCGTGGTTGGCAACACCATCGAAGGTTATGTGGAGGGTTCGCCCGCCACGATCGCGTTCACGATCACCGTCAATCCCGACACCGGGCAGGTTACGCTCGAGCAGGATCGTGCGATCGAGCACAACGATCCGACCGATCCGGTCGAGAGCGGCGCTTCGGCGGCAACGCTGGCGGCTGACCTCATTGTCATCACCGCGACGATCGAAGATGGCGATGGTGACACCGATACGGCCACCGCCAATATCGGCGACTCGTTCCAGTTCGAGGATGACGGACCCAGCTTTGGCCCGGATATCGACGACACGCTGAACATCGAGAACGATGCCACACCGACCGGAACAGGCGACTTGGATATCGACATCGGTGCGGACTCGCCCAATGACGGAAACGGCAACAACAATCCGGACGATCTCAGCGTTTCGGGCTTCACCATCAAGGTGAATGGCGTCGATGCGGACAATGTTGTGCTTACCCAAGGGGCGGAGAACGCGACCACGGCGAACTACTCGTTCGTGTTCGACTATCCGAATGGAGACGGAACGACGGCGCACGGCACCGGCACTTTGGTGTTCGACAAGGCCGCCGGCACTTACACCGTCGACATCACCAGCGGGCCGATCGAAGGGTTCTCCTTCTCGTCAATCTCTACTGGCCAGCCACCGGTTGGATATCAGGACGGCTCCAGCACCCTGATGCCGAGCAACCCGGACGTCTCCGTCGTACAGGTTGACACCGATCTGTTCGTTCAGTTCACGGGTTATATGGAGACGGGGTCGGGCACCGGAGCCAACAACTTCAAGACGTCTCCCGACAATGACCTGAGCGCCGGTGACGACGAGAACTTCGCGAACGGCGAGGTCCTGGTCCAGCAGCGCGACTATGTGACGATTTCGGGCCTCGGCGGCAACGGCGTCCATGGCGACACCATGAACAAGGGTGACATTCTCGATTTCGACCTGTTCACCTCGAATCCGACCGGATTTTCCGATCAGGTTCCCACCGGTCAGGTCGAGACAATGTTCGTTTGGCTCGATGGTATCGGTGCCAACGAAGATATGATCATGGTCCTCAAGCTGTACGATACGGTCACCAACACGTTTACGACCAGGGCCGTCTACGTCGGGAACGAAGATTTCTTCAAGGATGGTTCTACCAATGCGGGTCAGTACCAGTCACTGATCGATAACCCCGAGTTCGACAATAATGACGCGCTCGTGGTGATCGAACAGAACGACTACAACACGGCGCTGGAGCCCAATCGTTACGTGATCGTCGGCGCTCAGCTCGCGACCACCGATGAGGGAATCGTCGGTTCGGCGATCAACCTGAACGGCGCTGTCGGCGCGGCCGGCGCAACAACTGGTGCTGCCACGACCTTCGCCGCAGACACCAATGACACCGGCTTCAAGATCAAGGACATTGGTTTCCTTACGACCACAACCGAAGATCAGTCGGCGACGATCGAGTTCGACGTCAACATCCACGATGCGGACGGAGATACGGCGACCCAACATATCACCGTCAACGTCGGCGATCCGGTTGCTCCCTTCGCCGCGACCTCGTCCTCATCGCAGGACGAGCAGTTGCAGAAGACCGCCGCGAACAGCAACAACCTCACCATGGCGGCGGCGGTTGGCGCAGCCGGCATGGCGGAAAGCGCGGCGGCCGAGCCGACCTATGACACTGCCGTCATTCGGGACGACACGACCGAGATCAGCTACTCGAACGAAAGCGTCGAGAAGCTGTCGGCCGAGGACAGCGGGTCCAGCAACGCGCTTGCCGGCAAGATGTCGGAAGCATCGGATGCCTCTGACTCGGTCAACTCGTCCGGTCGCGGCAACGGCAATGCCAATGGCCACGACAATCAGCTCGATGCGGGCTCGAACCAGCAGTCGTCCGACGATGGTTCCTCGCATCAGGCCGCCAACGACCAGGGCCCGGCAGCCAATGCCGAGCCGCAGGTTGCGGTGCCGCCGACGGTGACCATGGTCTCCGCGGAAGCGCTGCAGGCGGCTGGCCTGGACGGCGAAGCCAAGCAGAACGGCTCGGTCGAGAAGATCGTTGCCGAGGCGCTCGGCGGAGGCGATGCTCCGACGGTGGACGGGCTGCTGGCCCATCTGTCCGGCGGACTCGGCAGCGTTCCGGAACTTGCCGAGGTGGCAAGCCAGGATGCCGGCTCCGTGCCGGGTTGGGACATGGCGGGACACGGGGCTATCGGAGCCGCGGCCGACATGGTGTTCAAGGTGGATGCAGCCATGCACCACGACGCAATTCAGCCGGCTGTTAACGGCTGATTCGAGCAAGGCCTTCCCTGGTGGACGGGGGAGGCCTTTCGCTCATGACCAGAAGGGGGAAGACATGAAGAGGAAGCACTGGACGTTGATCGTTCCCGGGGCGGTGCTGCTGTGCGCCACGCCGGCTCTAGGGGTGGAGCTGCGTGACGCAGTTCAATCCGCACTCACCACCAATCCGGAAATCCGGCAGGCGGTGCACAACAAGCTTGCCACCAAGGAAGAGCGCAAGCAGGCCGAAGGTCTGTGGTACCCGCGCATTTCGGTCGAAGGTTCGGCCGGTGTTCGCAAGCTCCGCAACCCGACCCGCCGCGCGCTCGGCATTGCCGACGAACGGCTGGAGCCGGTCGAAGGCTTCATCATCGCCGACCAGCTGCTGTGGAACAGCGGCGGCCGCGTTGCCGAGATCAAGCATCAGGCGGCCCGCACCGACGCGGCAGCTGCGCGCATCGAAGAGCGCAGCGAATTCGTCGCGCTGAACGTCAGCCGTTCTTATATCGACTATCTGCTGCAGCAGCGGCTGGTGGCGATTGCCCGCGACAACGTGACCTTCCACGAGCGGCTCGCCGGTGATCTTCGCGAAGGCGTCGCTCGCGGCTCCATCTCGATCGCCGATCAGCAGCAGGCTGAAGAGCGCCTGCAATCGGCTCGCGCCCGCGCGACCGAGACGCAGGAAGATCTCGACACGGCCGCGATCCAGTTTCAGACGTTGACCGGCGTGCCGATCGACGCGGTGACCATGCCGCCCGATTTCGCGAGCGCAATGCCGGCGACGCTGGCGGAGGCGGAATTGGCCGCGCGCGAAAACAACCCGCGCGTTCAGGAAGCGATCGCCGACCTCGAGGCGCAGCGCCAGGTCGTCAAGACCGCGCAGGCTGAGCTCGGGCCTCGGTTCAACGCCGAAGCCAGCGCCCGCTACGGCGACGACATCGACGGGTTCCAAGGCCGCACCAGCGACCTTACCGCCCGCGTCGTCATGCGCTGGAAAATCTTCGACGGCTTTGCCAACACCGCCAACGTCCGCGAGCAGAAGTCGCGCGCCGACGAAATCCACGCTCGCCTGTTCCAGCGGCAGCGTCAGGCGGAAGAGGATGTGCGGTCGGCATGGAGCCGGCTGACCAACCAGAGCCGCCTCGCCACCGAGCTGGAAACCCAGAACCGGGTGGCGGACGACCTGCTGCTTTCCTATCGCGAGCAGTTTAATGTCGGCCGCCGTTCCTTGCTCGACGTGCTCGATGCGCAGAACACAAGGTTCAACGTCCAAGCGTCGCTCGAAACCGCGCGCATGGCACGACTTTACGCGCAATATCGGGTACTTGCGGCTTCCAACCGGCTGATCGAGGCGCTAGGGGTGACCATGCCGTACGAGGCGCGGGCGGACCAGCGTGACAAGTTCAATGTCAAGCGGATGCCCGCCGAGGATCGGCAAGAGAACAGCATGCCTTATCCGGTCATGGGTCCACCCGCGCCGGGTACGGACCCGTCGCCACCGCCGACGGGCAACAACTGAGTTGAGCGTGAAGGGGACGGGCGTTGAGTGTCATGCATTGGCTGGATTCCGCGCCATCGCGTGAGATTGACCCTGTCCTCAATTGCCTGACCTTCCTCGCGCGCCGCGCAGACAGGCCGTCTTCCCCGGTCTTGCTGCGTGCGGGGTTGGCGCTATCGGCCACGGGCACGCTGCCATTCCACCAGGTCGAGCCGGCGCTCGAGCAGGTCGGAATGCGCGGCGAGCCCGTGAGCCGCCGCCGCATTTCCGGCTGGCGGCTGCAACAGCTTCCCGCAATCCTCGAGCTGACCGACGAAAAGGCGGTCGTGCTTCTGGAAATGAAGTCCGGCGACGCATTGATCTATGCGCCCGGAACCGCCGAACCGATGTGGGTCCCGATCTCCGATCTGGAACCGGTGTTCGCCGGACAGGCGGTGGTGGTCGAAGCCGACCCATCGCAGGAACGTGCGGGCGAACGCCCGTGGGACAAGATCCGGCGGACGCACTGGTTCTGGTCTGAGGTGTGGAAGGTTCGGAAGCAATTCTGGCCGGTCCTGCTCGCCGCGCTGATCGTCAATCTGCTGGCGCTGGCGGTGCCGCTGTTCACCATGAACGTCTATGACCGGGTGATCCCGAACAAGGCCGTGCCGACCCTATGGGTGCTGGCGATCGGCGTGTTCCTGGCGCTCGGCTTCGATTATATCCTGCGCCTCGCGCGGTCGCAGCTGGTCGACGAGATCGGCCGCAAGCTCGACGACAAATATTCCCAGAAGCTGTTCGAAAAGGTGATGAACCTGCCGATGGCCGAGCGCCAGGGCAGCACCGGCGCCTTCGCCAAGCGGGTCAGCGACTATGAAGGAGTCCGCGACTTCTTTGCCTCCACCTCGGTGGTGCTGTTGGTCGACATCGGCTTCCTGCTGGTGTTCCTGATCCTGATCGCAGTGCTCGCCGGCTGGCTGGTGTTCGTCCCGATCGTCGGGATCGTGCTGATGCTGATTGCCGGCCTCACCCTGCAAAAGTCGATGGGTCGCGCGGCGCTCGACGCCCAGGCCGATTCGAGCCTGCAGCATTCGGTGCTGGTCGAATC
>DASWTR010000449.1:0-3143 GCA_036402035.1 Sphingomicrobium sp. | reverse complement strand
GGCTCAAGCGAACTTCGCCCTCAACTCCATCAACGCCAGCGCCGCCTCGGTCGCGCCGCCACCCTTGTTGGCATGTTTCGGATCGGCCCGCGCGATCGCCTGCGCCTCATTCTCGACCGTCAAAATCCCGTTGCCGACCGCGAGCCCGTCCATGGTCAACGCCATCAGGCCGCGGGCGCTCTCGCCGGCGACGATCTCGAAATGATAGGTTTCGCCGCGGATCACCACGCCCAGCGCGACATAGGCGTCATATTTGCCGCTCTCCGCCGCCAGCGCGATCGCCCCGGGCAGCTCCAGCGCGCCGGGCACCGTGATCGTCTCGTGGCTATGCCCGGCCGCCTCGATCGCGCCCCGCGCGCCGGCCAGCAGCATGTCGTTCAGATACGCGTAGAAGCGCGCCTCGGCGATCAGGATATGGGCCAAGTCACTTCTCCGCTTTCGTGATGCAGCGCTCTTCGACGATCGCCAGCCCATAGGCGCTAAGGCCCACCGGCGAATGCTTGGTGTTGCTGAGCAATATCATGTCGTGGATGCCGAGCGCCGCAAGGATCTGCGCGCCGATGCCGTAGCTGCGCAGTGCCGGACCGGTCTCGGCCGGCTTGCCGCTGCGCAGATTGGCCGAGAGCGACAGCGATCCCGGCGCCGCGGCATGCAGCGCGACGATCACACCGGTGCCTTCCGCCTCGATCATCGCCATCGCTCCGTCAAGCAGCCCGGCCCGCTCGCTCTTCTCGCCCAGCACGTCGGCGAACAGATCGATCGAATGCATGCGAACCAAGGTCGGCGTCGTGGGGTCGATAGCCCCATGGACCAGCGCCAGCTGCTCCTCGCCGCTCGCCTTGTCGCGAAATACCTGGGCGGTCCAGTTCGCCCCCGACCGCGCGGTGAAGCGGGTGTCGGCGACCCGCTCGACCATATGGTCCTTCTTCAGGCGATAGGCGATGAGGTCGCGGATCGTCCCGATCTTGAGGCCGTGCGCTCGCGCAAACTCCATCAGATCGTCGAGCCGGGCCATGGTCCCATCCTCGCGCATGATCTCGCAGATCACGCCGGAGGGGTTGAGGCCAGCCAGCCGCGCCACGTCGACGGCCGCTTCTGTGTGCCCGGCGCGGACCAGCACGCCGCCTGGCCTTGCGACCAGCGGGAAGACATGGCCGGGCGAGACGATCGCGTCCGGCCCGTTGTTGGCGTCGATCGCAACGGCGATCGTCCGCGCCCGGTCGGCGGCGCTGATGCCGGTGGTGACGCCGTCGCGCGCCTCGATCGACACGGTGAAGGCGGTCTCCATCCGCGTCCCGTTGACGCGAGCCATGGGCTCCAGGCCGAGCTGGTCGACCCGCTCCTTGCCCAGCGCCAGGCAGATCAGCCCGCGGCCGTGGCGGGCCATGAAGTTGATCGCGTCCGGCGTCGCCATCTGTGCTGGGATGACCAGGTCGCCCTCATTCTCCCGGTCGTCGTCGTCGACCAGGATGAACATCCGCCCATTGCGCGCCTCGTCGATGATCGCCTCGGCGCCGACCAGCACTTCCTGCACCCCGCCGTCGAGCAGTTTCTCCAGCCGCACCAACGTGTCGGCGGTCGGGTTCCAGTCGGCCGCGCCGAGCTTGCGCAAGCTGTTGGGATGAAGGCCGGCGGCCCGCGCCAGCCCGCTCCGGCTAGCCTCGCCGGAGTCGACGAGGGCGGTGAGCTTATCGATCAGAGTCGTGGACATGATGTGGCCGCTATCACACCATAATGTGATTAGCTAGCCCGATTCAGTTTCTGTATCGGTCCGAATCACATTCCCGTGACTATTGGGCTATCGAAGAAGCTTTCAGCCGGTCCAAAATCCACGCGGTCGCCGTTGGCCAATCATCGATCCGCGCGTGGGCATGCTCCGCGGCGGGCACCGCGGGTGCCAGCCTTGGTTCGGCGACCATATGGAGGCGGTGAACCTCAGGCGCGTGCTTGGCGACCGAGGCGTGGTGGACGGCAAGATCGTCGACGAACACCGTCGCGCCGGCGCCGTGGCGATCGATGATCGCCCGGGCGGGGACGCCCTTGCCGCCCTGGTTGCATACCACTTCGTGGCGGATGCCGTGCTTCGCCAGCTGCTCGACCCGCCACGGATGGGCCTCGTCGCCCAGATTGGTGAGAATGACGATGTCGGCCACCTCGCCGATTCGTCCCAGTGCCTCGAGCGCGCCGGGAACCAGCGTCTGGCGGTGCATTTCCTGGCGGAAGAACTGCTCGAGCAGCGGCCACACCCGCTCGCGCTCGACCGCGGCACCGCTTGCCACCTCGGTCATCGCCTCGCCGAAATTGCCGGTCTCGAACGCGAATTTGATGCCGTGCGCCTCGCCCAGCCACGCGTCGAAATGGGACACCATGTGCAGCAGCACTTCGTCACAGTCGGTAATGAGGAGTGGGCGCTTCATCGCTCCAGCTCCGCCCGCGCCCGTATGAGGTTTTCCGGTTTGATTCCAATGTCTTGAGCAACGGCAACCAGGTCGGGCTCATGCGCTTCCAGGAAGCCCAGTACCGCCGCCAGCAGGCGCCGCTCGCCGGCCCGCGCGCGAAGCTCGTCCGAGTCCAGCCCGGTGAGGTCAAGGAACCGCCGGGCGCGCCGTTCGTCGGTGAGCGTCGCCGCCAGCGCTTGGAGCGCCAGCGCCTCGGCATCGGGCGGCGGATTGTTTGTGGTGTCGCGCAACATGGCTTATCTGTGCAAAGGAATGTGGGGGTAACGGTTTGGCCAGGATATTGGTTGTCGAGGACAACGCCCTCAACATCAAGCTGTTCTGCGACCTGTTGAACGCGCACGGCCACCAGACCTCCCCGGTGACCGACAGCCGCGAGGCGCTCGACGCCGCCCGAGCATTCAAGCCCGACCTGGTCATCACTGACATCCAGCTGCCCCACGTCACGGGCATCGAGCTAATGCAGCAGATGCGCGCCGACGAGGAGCTGAAGGACGTGCCAATCATGGCGGTAACTGCCTATGCCGCCGCCGGCGACGACGAGCGGTTCCGCGCCGCCGGGGCGCAAGCCTATGTCTCCAAGCCGATTTCGGTGATGCGCTTCGCCGAGACGGTCGACCAGCTGCTCGAAGCGGGGAGGGTAGTTGAGCCCGTGGGTCAGCCGACGCAGCAGGCGAGCTAGGCGGC
>DASWTR010000448.1:0-4804 GCA_036402035.1 Sphingomicrobium sp. | reverse complement strand
TGCGGTGACCGACACCGGCACCGGGATGCCCCAGGAGGTCGCCGAGCGGGCGTTCGAGCCGTTCTACACCACCAAGGAGGTCGGCAAGGGGACCGGTCTTGGCCTCTCGATGATCTATGGCTTCATCAAGCAGTCGGGCGGCCATGTGAAAATCTATTCGGAGGAAGGGCAGGGGACGACCGTCAAGATCTACCTGCCGCGGCTGCTCCGCGAGGCGGCGCTGGACGAGGGCAGCGGTACGCTCATGCAGGGCTTCGAAGCCAGCCCGCGCGAGGAGACGATCCTGGTGGTCGAGGACGACGACGATGTCCGGGCCTATACCGTCGAATGCCTGCGCGACCTGGGTTACCGGGTGCTCGAGGCCCATGACGGCCCATCGGCCCTGAGGCTGCTCGAACGCCAGGAAAATCCGGTCGACCTCCTGTTCACCGACGTCGTCATGCCGGGGATGACGGGGCGCGAACTGGCCGATGCCGCGCACCAGCGCCAGCCGCGGCTGCGCGTGTTATATACGTCCGGCTATACCCGCAACGCGATCGTCCATGCCGGGCGGGTGGATCCCGGGGTCAACGTCATCGCCAAGCCGTTCACGTTCGAGATGCTGGCCGAGACGGTGAGGGACATGCTGGACGAGGGCCATTCGCGATGTGTCCTGATCGTCGATGCCGACGCGGAAGCGCGGATGGGCACCGGCGCGGCGCTGGAAAAAATGCGGCTGCGGACGGAAATGGCCGCCTCGGGGACGGAGGCGCTCGGCAAGATGCGCGCGGCGCAAGGCCGTTACCAGCTGGTGCTTCTGGATGACGAGCTGCCCGACCATTCGGCGGAAGCGCTCGCCCTGGAACTCCGGGCGCTGCGCGAAGATCTAGCCTTGGTGATTGCGGCCGGGAAGCAGGCCAAGAAGCTGGCGCAGCGGTTCCGCGACGACCGGTGCGCAGCGGTGCTCGCCAAGCCCTATACCGGCCGCGATCTCGAGCGGGTCCTGCAAGCGCTTGATGTCAAATGCGCGCCGGACCACTCGAACGCCGGATAGGCCGCGATCATAATTCCGGCTGCCTGCGCCCGGCAATCTGGTGCCACTTGCCGGCACGGTCGTCGAACAACGCCGCCGCGGTCAGGGCGCCCAGCGCGGCCCCGGCCAGCTGACTGAGCACGAACGCCGGCACGTCGGACGGCGCAATGCCGGCGAAGCTGTCGGTCAGCGAGCGGACCAGCGTGATCGCCGGATTGGCGAAGCTGGTCGAAGAGGTGAACCAGTAGGCGGCTGTAATATAGAGCGCGACCGACGCCGGGACGGCCGAGGGCCGGTGCCGCGACGTGCCGATGATGGTCAGGATCAGGCCAAAGGTAGCGATCGCCTCGCCGCCCCATTGGCCGATGCCGCTGCGTGCCTTCACCGAATATTGCAGGATCGGCAGGTCGAACATCAGGTGCGCGGCCCAGGCGCCGAGCAGGCCACCGGCGAGCTGGGCGACAATGTAGGGCGGGACGTCGGTCCATCGCAGGTCACGCCGGACGGCCATGACCAGCGTCACCGCCGGGTTGAAATGAGCGCCGGAAACGGGTGCAAGCATGGCGATCAGCACGAACAGAATCGCGCCTGTGGCCAGCGTGTTGGCAAGCAGGGCGATGGCAACATTCCCGCCGCTGAGCGCCTCGGCCATGACGCCGGAGCCGATGACGGCTGCGAACAGGAGGAAGGAGCCGAGGGCCTCCGCCGCCAGCCGCCGTGCCAGCGGCTCCTCAGGCAACCGAAGCGCCCTGATCGGCGGTTTTGCCGATGTCCTTGAGGCGGCTGCGCAGGCTCAATTCGTCAATGTCGACGAGCGGCAGGGCGAGGAACAGCTGGATGCGCCTTTGCAGCTGCTGATAGGCGTTCCAGAAGGCCTGGCCCTGGCCCGGGCCTTCGACCGCCGCGGGATCCTCGACGCCCCAGTGCGCTGTCATCGGCTGGCCCGGCCAGATCGGGCAGACCTCGCCCGCAGCATTGTCGCAGACGGTGAAGACGAAATCGAGCCTCGGCGCGTTGGGACCGGAGAATTCGTTCCAGCTCTTCGAGCGAAGGCCGGCGGTGTCGTGATCGAGTTCGTTCAGCAGGGCGAGAGCGGCGGGATGAACCGCGCGCTTGGGGAAGCTGCCCGCCGAAAAGGCGCGGAAGCGGCCGATGCCTTGCTGGTTGAGGATCGCCTCTGCCAGGATCGAGCGGGCCGAGTTGCCGGTGCATAGGAACAGGACATTGTAGGTCTTGGTCATGATGGCCCCCCTGGTTGGTTAGCAGCAGGCCTTGCGCTCGGGAGCGCGAAGCTCGGGCGCGCAGCAGCTTCCGTTCGCGGCATTGAGCGACGCAGCAGCAAGCGCAGGGCTGTCGCCATAGACGGTGGCGTCGCCATTGGTCAGGAAGGTTTCCCACAGGACGCCGTCGGGGTCGGCGATCCAGCTCTTCTCGCTTTTGGCGTAGCAGCAGGTGGTGGCGCCTTCCTCCAGCACCGGGCGGTCGGCCGACTTCAGCCGTCCGTAGACCTCGGCCAGCTCCCCGCTATCCTCGACCTGGATGCCGAGATGCTCGATGCCCTTCGCCTCGTGGTGGCCGGCCGAGATTGCGAAATTGACGCGCGGGTCGTCGAGCATCCACTTGGCATAATCATGCTTGGTGACGCTCGGCTCGGCGCCGAACAGGGTCGAATAGAAACGGATCGAGGCGTCGAGGTCCGTCACCCCGACATGGACGTGCATTCGCTTCACGCGGTCTTCCTTTGCTCTTGGGAACTGGGGACTGTGCTGGCGCAATCGGCGCCGGCGCAGCAATTTTCCGTGAGGTAATCGATCAGCCCGTTCATCGCCGGATAGTTGGCACGATAGATCAACGAGCGATGCTGCCGCTCCTGGGTGATCAGGCCGGCGCCGCGCAGCTGGGCGAGGTGAAAGGACAGCGAGCTGTTGGGAACGCCGAGCCGCTCGGCGATCGCGCCGGCCGCCATGCCCTCGTTGCCGGCCTGAACGAGCAGGCGGAACAGGGCGAGGCGATGCTCCTGTGCCAAGGCGCCGAGCGCAACGACTGCAGCGTGGCGATCCATCAGCGGAAATTCGCGAAATGGATGCAGCAGCCGGGGCAGCAGGGCGCGGGCGGTCGGGCTGTCCAATTGCGCCACAGGGCTAGCAGCATTCGCTCGACAATCCGCATCATCTATCCTTTCGATGAATATCGAAATGACAAATGATGCGTGTCGAGTCAAGGTCAATTCGAAGAAATTCGAAATGGCCCCATATTGTCGGCCGGTCGGGCCTACTGATTGTTAACGCTGACCGATGTGTCGCCGGTGTTGATAGTTGCGCCAACGCCATCGTCGTCGACGCGGATCACAGCGCCTTCGTCATCGATGCGGACGCGGGTGCCGTCCGGGTCGACCCGGAAGCGGACGCCGTTTTCGACGAGGATACGGCTGTCGCTGGGCTCGAGCCGGACTCGGCCGCCGCCGGGATCGACACGGTAGACGACGCCGCCTTCCTCGACGATCCGCGCACCTTCCGGCCAAGCCGACGTCGCGGCGGTGGTGGTGTTGTAGCCGCCGCCGGCCGTGCCGTTATATTCGACGCCCTCGGCATTATAGTCGGCGTTCGCCTCGTTATATTCGCCCTGGTTGTAGTCGCAGGCGGCGAGCGCCAGCACCGAAGCAAGGGCGGTGGCGGCCAAGAGATTGCGCATGGCTTTCTCTCCCTTTCTGTGCGGTTGTGAACGTTTTCAGCGCGGCGGTCGTTCCGATCAGAGCTTTCGGATCATGCCTTCCGACTTGCCGACCGTGAGACCCAATTTGCGCACCGTCAGCCGGCTGCGTGCCGTGCTGTGCGAGACGGGCGTCAGCCATTGTTCGACCGCAACGCCGCCCTTCATCCTGAAGCGGAAGCGATAGCGGCCGTCGATTTCGTCGACCGTCACGGGTCCCCGGGCCTCGCTCATCGTGCCGGTGAAACGGCCCGAGCCAACCTTGCGCATGTGCCAGCGGCGTTCATGCGTCGGCTTGCCCTCATCGTGCACCCTTTGCACGAGGTGGAGGGACCCATCCTCGGCGATTTCGCCATGGCCGAGCGTGCGGGAGCGATAGGGCTTGCGCGCCAGCAGCTTCATCGTGCTGACATATTCGGTGCGCCCTTCGAAGAAGCGCAGCGGATCGGTCGGGCGGCTGGCCTGGAGGGGGTTGATCGCGATCGACCCGGAAAGCAGCGCGAGCGGCACGGACGCGAGAAATAGGCGCGTGGAGAAACGCTTAACAAGCTGCCCTGCCATGGGCATTAAACGCAAACCTGCGGATTGGTTTCCGAATAGCGCCGCAACCTTTCCCGCCGCGGGGCATTGTCGCAGGATATGGGGCAATTCTCGTCAGCGCGGGCAAACGTCGGCTGGAGCGAGCGCGACCTGGCGGTATTGCGCCAGCTGGTCGGTATGGAGCTGCCGATGCGGTTCATTGCGAGCCGGCTCGGCCGCAGCGAAGCGGGCGTCCGTATCCAGGCGCGGCAGCTGGCGCTGGCGGCGATGGGATGCGAAGGATTGGGAGCTTCATTCCCCCGGTACGGACGTCCGATTTGGAGATGGTTTGGCCGGCGCGCGACCGCGCCGGCCAATCTCAGTTAGCGCGAGCCGCCGGACCGACCGCCACCGCGCGAGCCGCCGCTTCCACCGGAACCGGAGCCCTTGTTTTCCTTGAGGCGACCGTCGTTTTTCGGGTCTTTCACCTGACCGCGTCCGTCGCCCCTGTTGCCTGAGTTGCTCGGCATTTCAGCTCTCCCGACTAGCGTCCGCCCTGGCCGC
>DASWTR010000447.1:0-1685 GCA_036402035.1 Sphingomicrobium sp. | reverse complement strand
GAAGTATCATGCCCATGACGAAGGCAATGCCTTCAAGGCGGGCGAGCAGGTGCGCATCCAGGAATGCGCCCCGCTGTCGAAGCTGAAGACCTGGACCGTGCTCGAGCGCGTCGGCGCCGCCCCGGCGGAAGTCGCCGAGATCGCCGATACCGATCTCAAGCCGAAGCCGGACGTCGAACCCAAGGCCGAAAAGCCGGCCAAGGCAGGCGCCAAGGAAGCCAAGGGCAAGGCCAAGAAGGCCGAGCCTGAAGCGGCCGAAGCATAAGGAAGGACTGAACTCATGATCCAGATGCAGTCCAACCTCGAGGTTGCAGACAACAGCGGCGCCAAGCGCGTCCAGTGCATCAAGGTGCTGGGCGGCTCGAAGCGCCGCGTGGCCGGCGTCGGCGACATCATCGTCGTCAGCGTCAAGGAAGCCGCTCCGCGCGGCCGCGTGAAGAAGGGCGACGTTCACCGTGCGGTGATCGTTCGTACCGCCAAGGACATCCGCCGTCCGGACGGTTCGGTGATCCGCTTCGACACCAACGCGGCGGTGCTGGTCAACAAGAACGAAGAGCCGATCGGCACCCGTATTTTCGGGCCGGTGGTTCGTGAGCTGCGCGCGAAGAAGCATATGAAGATCATTTCGCTCGCGCCGGAGGTGCTGTGATGTCGGCCGCGAAGATCCGTAAGGGTGACAAGGTCGTGGTCCTGTCGGGCCGCGATAAGGGCAAGACCGGCGAAGTGATTTCGTCGATGCCGAAGGACGGCAAGGTGATCGTGTCGGGCGTCAACGTCGCGACCCGTCACCGCAAGCCGACCCAGCTGAACCCGCAGGGCGGGCTCGAGCGCAAGGAAGCGCCGCTGCATGTCTCCAAGGTCGCGATTGCCGACCCTAAGGACGGCAAGCCGACCCGCGTCCGCTTCGAGCTGGCCGGCGACAAGAAGGTCCGCGTCGCGGCGCGGTCCGGGGAGAAGATCGATGGCTGAGCAGGCTTACACCCCTCGCCTGAAGAAGGATTATGACGAGCGCATCGCCAAGGCGATGACCGAGAAGTTCGGCTACAAGAACAAGTTCGAAGTGCCGAAGCTCGAGAAGATCGTCATCAACATGGGCGTTGGCGAGGCGACCCAGGACAAGAAGAAGGTGGAAGCGGCCGCTGCCGAGATGGAGAAGATCTCGGGCCAGAAGCCGGTCATCACCAAGGCGAAGAAGTCGATCGCGCAGTTCAAGCTGCGCGAGGGCATGCCGATTGGCTGCAAGGTCACCTTGCGCCGTGAGCGGATGTTCGAGTTCCTCGACCGGCTGGTGACCATCGCCCTGCCGCGCGTCCGCGACTTCCGTGGTCTGAACCCGAAGTCGTTCGACGGCCGTGGCAATTATGCGATGGGCCTTAAGGAACAGATCGTCTTCCCCGAGATCAACTACGACCAGATCGAGAAGGTCCGGGGCATGGACATCATCATCACCACGACCGCGAAGACGGACGAGGAAGCGCGCGAGCTGCTGCGCCTCTTCAACTTCCCCTTCCCGGCCGAAGAACAGAAAGAAGCCGCGTAAGCGGCGCCTGGAGAACTTAAGTCATGGCGAAACTGAGTTCCGTGAACAAGAATGAGCGTCGCAAGAAGCTCGTCGCGAAGACCGCGGCGAAGATTGCGAAGCTCAAGGCGATTGCGAATGACGAGTCGGTCGACGAGACCGAGCG
>DASWTR010000446.1:0-3654 GCA_036402035.1 Sphingomicrobium sp. | reverse complement strand
TCGGCGACGATCCAGCTGCCGACGAACAGGTCGAAAGCGAGGTAGTGGAGCCAGCCAGCAGCCAGCGCGCTGTCGCTGGCGAACAGGGCGCGGACTTGCTCGATCGAGCCGAATCCGCCGCCATCGGCCTCCGCGAACCCGATCCAGATCAGCAGGCCGTATGCTACGGCCAGCAATGCCGGGATGACGATTCTGGTCGCCATCTGAGCGCCAGGGCGAGCCCGCTCGACGAACAGCGAGGCGATCAGGCCGAGCCAGCCAAGCATCGCCAGCTTGCCCCCTAGGTCAAAAGCAATTGCAGGGTCGATCATCGCTTGCAGATCCTAACTTGACAGTGTTAAGATGTTTTATGACGAATGATCTTAACAGTGTCAAGTCCAAGGATTCGGAAGGTCGCGCCTATCATCATGGCGCGCTTCGACCGGCGCTGATCGCGGCCGCGGAAGCGGTGATTGCCGAGCGGGGCCTCGACCGGTTTTCGCTGCGCGAAACGGCCAGGCGGGCGGGTGTCTCGCCGGCGGCGCCGGCGCATCATTTCGGCGATGTCCGGGGCCTGCTGACCGCGATCGCGGCGGATGCCTTTGCCGATCTGGCCAAAGCGCTCGAGGCGGCGGACACGGCCGCCGGGCCTGATCGTGAGGCACGGATCAAGGCGCAGGGCATGGCCTATGTCGCCTTCGCGCTGGATCGGCCGGCACGGTTCGACCTGATGTGGCGAAAGGCCCTGCTGGATAATGACGATCCGCAGTTGAGCGAGGCTGGCAACCGGGCGTGGGCGCTGCTCGATTCCGCGGCACGCGGGCCTGACGCACCGCATTCGGGACCGCTCGATCCGGCGCTGGCGCCCTCCACCGCGGCATGGTCGATCGTGCACGGCTTCGCCCGCCTGGCAATAGACGGTGCATTCGGGCCGGAGCCGGATGCCGCCGAGCAGGCCGCCCGGATCATGCTGCCGCTCGTTCTCGACTGTTTGCAGGTATAGACCTCACATTGACGTCCGGCCCGGTCGCCGCCATGCGCTCGGCGATGCGCTTTTTCTCCGACAATGCCGCCGCCGCTTGCCCGCAAGTGCTGGAGGCGCTGGCGCAGGCGAACCGGATCGATACCGCCTATGACGGCGACGCCTGGTCGCAGAAGCTGGACGGCGCCTTCTCAGACCTGTTCGGCAGGCCAGTCAGCGCGCTGTGGGTGACGACGGGGACCGCCGCCACCTGCCTCGGCCTCGCCGCGCTGTGCCCGCCGCAGGGCGCGATCCTGTGTCACGAAGTGGCTCATATCGAGGTCGACGAGGCGGGAGCGCCGGGATTCTTCACCCACGGCGCCAAGCTGACCTTGGTGCCCGGCTACGGCGCCAAGCTTTCGCCGGAAACGGTCGAGGAAGCCTGCAAACGGATCGGCGGCGGAATCCACCAAGTGCCGCCCACAACTCTGTCAATCACCAACGCCACGGAATATGGACTGAGCTACCGGCCCGACGAGGTCGCTGCCTTGGGCGAGGTCGCCAGGCAGCGCGGCCTCGGCTTTCACATGGACGGCGCTCGGTTCGGCAACGCTGTCGCCTTCACCGGCGCCGATCCGGCCGACCTGACCTGGCGGGCCGGTGTCGACGTGCTGTCATTCGGCTTCGTCAAGAATGGCGGGATGAACGCGGAGGCGCTGATCTTCTTCGATCCGGTCAAGGCCGAGGTCGCACCGCGCCTCCGCAAGCGCGCCGGACATTTGCTGTCCAAGGGCCGCTATCTCGCCGCGCAGATCCTGGCATTGCTGGACAACGACCTTTGGCTGGCCAACGCCAGAGCCGCCAACGCCGCGGCGACGGCCCTGGCCGACGCAGCCGGGGCTGAGCGGCTGGTCTATCCGGTCGAGGCCAACGAGTTGTTCGTGCGCATGTCCCCAGATGAAGCGGCCAAGCTCCGTGCCCAGGGCTATGACTTCTACGACTGGGCGCCCCACGAAGCACGGTTCGTCACGAGTTGGGACCAGGACATGACTGAGGTGGCCAAGCTGGCTGACGCGATCCGCGCCCTATGAACCGCGCAGCTCCCGAGGCGCGGATCGATGCGTCGATCATCATTCCGTTCCTGATCTTCACCGGCGTGTGGGGATCGACCTGGATCGTGATCCGCGACCAGATCGGCAGCGTCCCGCCGCAATGGTCGGTCGCCTATCGCTTCGCCATCGCCGCCGTCGCGATGGCGCTGGTCGCCAAATGGAAAAGGCAGTCGCTGAAGCTCGACCGAGGCGGTCTGTTCGCGGCGCTGGTGCTCGGCGTCAGCCAGTTCAGCATCAACTTCAACAGCGTCTATCTGGCCGAGCGCTTCATTACCTCGGGCGTGGTGGCGACGGTATTCGCCATCCTGCTGATCCCCAACAGTCTTCTGGCATGGGCGTTTCTTGGCCAAAAGCCGAATGCCCGCTTCCTCTGGGCCGGGCTGGTCGCGGTGGCGGGTGTGGCGCTGCTGTTCATCCACGAGCTGCGCACCAGCCCCATGGATGGGCGCGCGATCGCGATTGGACTGGGCTTCACTATTGCCGGGTTGCTGGGGGCGTCAGCCGCCAACGTTTACCAGGCCGGTGAGGAAGCGCGGCGGCACCCGCTGCTTGCTTTGCTCGCCTGGTCAATGGGGATTGGGGCGGTGATCGACGTCTGCCTGGCGTTCGCGGTTGCCGGGCCACCAGTGGTCGAGATGCGGCTCGGCTACTGGGCCGGCGTGCTCTATCTCGCGCTATTCGGTTCGGTGCTGTGCTTCGCCCTTTATTTTCCGGTGGTGCGCAAGATCGGCCCGGGCAAGGCGGCCTATTCGAGCGTGCTGGTGCCGATCATCGCCATGAGCCTGTCGACCCTGTTCGAGGGTTATCGCTGGAGCCCCCTGGCGATCGCCGGTGCGGTGCTTTCGCTCGGCGGGATGCTGCTTGCGCTGGCCGGACGGCGGCGGCCGACGCTTGTGACCGCTCCGGACGCGTCCTAAGTCGGGCGGATGCCCGACGTTCTCGATCTCGCAGAAGCCCCGGCCGCGCCGGAACATGTCGCCGTCCACCGCAAGGACTATCGCCCGCCCGACTGGCTGGTCCCGGACGTTTTGCTCGAATTCGACCTGGACCCCGACCGAACCCGAGTCCGCTCGACACTGAAGGTCGCGCGCAACGGCGATCATGACCGGCCACTACGCTTGGCTGGAGATGAGCTCAAGCCGCTCGGCGTTCGCGTCGATGGTGGCGAGGCAAGCTGGTCGATGGACTGCGACACGCTGGTCATCGAGCTGGACGGCAACGAAGCGACGGTCGAGATCGAGGTCGAGATCGCCCCGGCCGCCAACAGCAAGCTGATGGGTCTTTATGCCTCGGGTGGCATTCTCTGCACCCAGTGCGAGAGCGAAGGCTTCCGCTGCATCACCTTCCATCCCGACCGGCCCGATGTCCTGTCGCGCTACAAGGTCTGGATGAGCGCCGACAAGGTGCGCTTCCCGATCTTGCTGGCTAACGGCAACCTGGTTGCCAGTGGCGAGGGTGAGCGCGGTCGGCATTGGGCCGAATGGGAGGACCCCTTCCCCAAGCCGAGCTATTTGTTTGCGCTGGTCGCCGGGGACCTCGCCGCCAATCGCGACCGCTTCACGACGATGAGCGGGCGCGAGGTTGAGCTCAACATCTGGGTGC
>DASWTR010000445.1:0-4240 GCA_036402035.1 Sphingomicrobium sp. | reverse complement strand
GCCTGCCGTCCGCGGGCAAGCCGGCTCGAAACCGTCCCAATCGGCTGGTCCAATATTTCTGCAGTCTCGCGGTAGCCGAAGCCCTCGATCAGGATCAGGGCGACGACCTCGCGTTGCTCTTCGGGCAGCCGCTGCATTGCGGCCATGGCGGTCGCAAGGTCGATCGAGGCTTCGACCGCCGGCCTGGGATCGTATCCGGCCAGTTCCGCCGCTTGCTCGGGAAGCTCGCGCGCCGCTCGCCGCGTGCCGGAACGAAGCATGTCGATCCACACCGTCCGGCAAATTCGGAACATCCAGCCCGTGAAATTCGTTCCGGGATGGAACTGACTGTAGGATTTGAAGGCTTTTTCCGCGGTCAGTTGCGCAAGGTCGTCGGCATCGGTCGGATCGCGCGCCAGTGCATGGGCAAAGCGCCTCAGGCGCGGCCACACGGCGGCGAGCTCGGTCTCGAACGACGATGACGACATTGCACCTCATACCCGGATGAAACGGGCCGCCGTGGTCGTGTCATCCGACAGAGGAATAGAAAAAGGGTGCGGCAATGTCCAAGCGTCGAGTCCTCACCATCATCCTGGTCGGCTCGCTGGCCTCTTCATCCGCTATCGCGCAATTGGGCGGCGGTCTCAGAGGTACGGTCGGGCAGCTAGGCGGAACTGTTCGAAATACAGTCGGCACCATCGGTGGCGTGGTCGGCGGCACCGTCGAAGGCGCGACCGGGACGGTAGGCGGTATCGTAGGAGGGCCGGTCGGAAGCGCGCTGGGCAAAAGCGGCTCGAACCTCGGCGGCGCAACCTATCGCCTTACGGGGAGTCGAATTGCCTATAGATCGGATCCGCCCCCGAGCGAAGGAACGAGCTCAGCGCTAGCCGGCTTCAACACCAGCCAGCTTCTTGAGGAGTCGTCGCTCGACGATCTCACTCCGGTCACCGGTTATTTACAGCTTGGTCCGGCCGAATTCGTCGAATTGCGGAGGCTGCGCCATGACGCGTTGATCGACGCCAACCGCAAAACGCTCGATCGGGACGATTACGGCCAACCCGTGCGCAAGCGTGAGTTGATCGCCGTCGATCCCGATGCGGCATCTCTCGCCACGGCCCAGCGGGCCGGATTCAGCGTTATGGGCGTCGAAGCGGAAAATTCGCTTGGCATCCGGATGGTCACCCTATCGCTGCCCAGGGGGATGAACGTCCGTAAGGCGTTGAAGCTGCTGCGCCGATCGGCTCCGGCGATGCAGGTCGACTATAACCATATCTACGAGCCCGCCGGCGGCGCGCTGCTGCCAGCGATGGGCGTCCGGCTGGCCGCCTACCGACCGGTTCGGCGGGGCACGCGCATCGCCATGATCGATGGCGGAGTCGCTGCCCACCCGTCACTGGCCAACGCCAGCATCGAGCAGCGCGGGTTTGCCGGCAACGCCGAACCGACCGGCCATGGTACTGCGGTCGCGTCCTTGCTGGTCGGCAACCAGGGGCCGTTCCGCGGCGCCGCCCGCGGAGCCGAGCTGTTCGTCGGCGATGTGTACGGCGGCAACCCCGCAGCCGGCAGCGCCATCGCCGTGGTGCAGGCATTGAACTGGGCCGCCTCCAAGCAGCCGTCGGTGGTCAACGTCAGCCTGGTCGGGCCACACAACCGGACCCTGGCGCGGGCGATCGCCGTGCTCCGTGCGCGCGGCATCCAAGTCGTTGCAGCTGTGGGCAATGACGGCCCGGCCGCGCCCGCCGCCTTCCCGGCCTCCTATCCGGGCGTCCTCGCCATCACCGGCGTCGATGCCGCCGATCGCGCCTTGCGAGAGGCGGGCCAGGCGGTCGATCTCGATTTCGCCGCCCCAGGGGCTGACCTGGTCGCGGCCTTGCCGGGCACTGGCTACACTCCGGTTCGGGGTACCAGCTTCGCCGCTCCGTTCGTCGCCGCTCGCCTTGCCGCGACCGGATCGCCGGCGACGCTGGCGACGGAGGCCGTGCCTGGCAAGGGCAAGGTGGGACGCGGAATCGTCTGCCGGACCTGCCGAATCCTGCCCAAGGTCGTCGGCCTGCGCTGACGCAAAGCGGAAGCCGCCGGGATGAACTCCGGCTCGACTGCCGTTCTCCCTGATGGAAGGGCCGTTGTGCCCTCAAAGAAAGGGAGAAGCGCGATGTACAGCAGCAGAATCCTGGCTTTGGCCATGGCCGGCACGGCGATGGCGGCGGTACCGGCCTACGCCGGCGGCCCGCTCGGCGGAGCGGGCAATTGCCTCTGCCGAACCGTGAGCGGCGTCGTTGGAACAGTTCAGCAGGGCGCAGCGGGTGGTCACGGCGTGCTCCGCACGGATGTCCTCGCTGGTAAGGTCACTCGCACCAAACGGGCGGTCGCCGGGGCGATCGAGCGCAAGGGCGGCCGCCTCAACCTCCACCCCTCGCTCGCCGGCTCGGTCAGCGGCGTCGCCGGAGCGACCCTCAAGGTGAAGGGCGTGACGAAGAGCATCGGCCTGGCCGGAGTAAGCTCGACCCACAAGAGCGGACTCGCGGGTAAGGTACATGGCGTGCTGTCGGCAGGCCAGGCCGGCCATCATCGCGGCCAGCTGGTCAACGTCTCGATCCTCAACAAGAAGGGCGCGAGCCACCGATCGGTCGCCAACGTCGTGGCGCTGAACCGCTCAGGCGGAACGGCCGGAAAGGTGGTCAACGTCTCCGTTCTGAACAAAACGGGGACCAGGGGCCGATCGTTGGCCAATGTCGCAGCCCTTAATGGCTCTGGCGGTACGGTAGGCAAGATCGCCAACGTCTCTGTCCTGAACATGACAGGCACTAAGGGCCGCTCACTCGCCAATGTCGCGGCGCTCAACGGAAGCGGCGGAACGGCCGGCAAGGTTGCCAATGTGTCCGTGCTGAACAAGACGGGCACTGCCGGGCGCTCGCTTGCCAACGTCGCCGTGTTGAATGGCAAGGGTGGCACGAGCGGCAAGGTCGCCAACGTCTCGATCCTCAACAAGACGGGAACGACTGGCCGATCGCTGACCAATGTCGCGGTGCTCAACGGCAAGGGCGGTACCAGCGGCAAGCTTGTCAACGTTTCGGCGCTCAACAAGGCGGCGACCAAGGGCAAGTCGGCAATCAACGTCGCCGTCCTCATTGGAATCCGCCCGAGCGGCTGCAAGCATCATTGTGGCGGCGGGACCCCCGGTGGCTCCAACGGCGGCAATGGTTCCGGCGGCGGAAACGGGTCCAGTAACCCGGGTGGAGGAAATGGGTCGGGCAACCCGGGCGGTGGAAGCGGCTCCGGTAATCCGGGCGGAGGCAATGGCGCCGGCAGTCCGAACCCGAGCAGCCGCGACCATGATTTTGCTGATCGCAAGGATCTGTGGTGGCCGCCGCACGGCTCGAACCAGAAGAAGGCAGGCCGGCTGCACGATCACTAATCGTCCGGTCTCAGCACTCCCCAGCGGGCCCGCTCTTCACGGGCGGGCCCCATTTTTGTCTCGCTTTAGTGCCGGCCGCTGGTCGACGCGACGATCTTGTCCATGAACGCCAGCATCACGCCCGACGCGATGAACACAAGGTGGATGATGACCATCCAGAACAGCTGATGTTCCTTGGCGGAGTTCATCGTCTGCGCCTCCAGCGCCATGAAGTTCTTGAGCAGGTTGATGCCCGAAATGGCGACGATCGACGCGACCAGCTTAAGCTTCAGGCCCGCGAAATCGACTTTGCCCATCCAGTCCGGCCGATCCTTGTGGTCGCCAATGTCCATCTTCGACACGAAATTCTCGTAGCCGGCGAACAGCACCATGAGCAGCAGATTGCCGGTCAGCGTGATGTCGATCAGCGATAGCACCGCCAGCACGGCCTCGGACTCGGTCATCACCATCGTGTGGGTGACGATGTGCCAGGTCTCCTGGCCGAATTTGACCAGCAGCATGCCGAGCGCGGCGACCATCAGCAGATAGAATGGCGCCATCAGCCAACGGCTGCCGAACAGCACCGCTTCCAGCCCTTGCTCGACCCGCTCCATCGTTTGGGGCCGCTCGGCCTCGACCTTGCTTATCTTGTTCATGATCACCCCCGGTTTGAAGGCGATCTAGCGAAACTCGGTTAAACTTCGCTTACCATGCGGCCGGGCCAAGGTTGACAGGATGCGTCCGGACTGCCGATGAACCACCGGCCAGGAGGACAAGGCTTGAAACATATCCTGATTGCTTCGCTGATTGTCGCCACAAGCCTGGCCGGGTGTCGGGAGCAATCCGCCGGGCAGGACAGCCTCGACG
>DASWTR010000444.1:0-4036 GCA_036402035.1 Sphingomicrobium sp. | reverse complement strand
TCGCTGGCCGGCTATGGCCTCGCCGCCTGGACGCCGTCCGTGCTTGAGCGCAGCTTCGGCTTTACGCTGATCGAACGGGGACATTTCCTCGCTTCGATCTTCATTATCGGCGGCACCACCGGCGTGTTCCTCGGCGGTTGGCTGGCGGACCGGCTCGGCCAGGGGGACAAGCGCTGGTACGCCCGCCTACCGGCCTATGCCTGGCTGATCACCGCGCCGATGTTCGCGATCGGCCTGATGTCGCCCGATCCATGGCTGGCCTGGGGGCTGCTGCTGATTCCCAATGCACTCAACATCCTCTGGCTGGGTCCGGTGACCACTGCCGTCCAGCATCTCGTTCCGCGGCCGATGCGATCGACGGCATCGGCCAGCTTCCTGCTGATCAACAATCTGATCGGGCTTGGCGTCGGGCCGCTGCTGATCGGCGCGCTGTCCGAGCATTTCAAGGAACAATATGGCACCGAAGCGCTCCGATACGCGTCCGTAAGCGTTGTCGGCTTCTATCTTGTTGCGGCCGCGCTGATGCTGCTCGCGGTAAGGCGACTGCGTGAGGATTGGGTCGACGACGCAGCCTAAGGGAATGCTGAACCCAAGCTAAACAGCGGAACGTGCTCCTTTTTGGTCCGTTTTTGTGGGCGAAGGAGAGTTTCCATGATGAAATGGATGCTTGCTGCCGGCGCAGCGGCGCTGGCGATTGCCGCCCCCACAGCCGCTGAACGCGGCGGCAAGGGCGGAGGCCAGGAACGGGCCCAGAGGGCAGACCGCGGCGGCGGTCAGGCCCGCGCGCAACGCGGCGGCGGAGACCGTCAGGTTCGCGCCCAGCGCGGCGGCGGAAATCGTGAATTTCGGGCCGCCCGAACGGACCGCGGCCGCGAGCGCCGCCAGAGCTTCGCCTCGTTCCAGGGCAATCGCGACGACCGCGCCCGCGGCAATGTCGAGCGGCAGCGCGGTAACGTCGAGCGCGCCGACAATCGAGGGCGTGGCCGCAACGAAGTCCGGATGGAGGCGCGCGGGCGCGACCGGGACAATATCCGCGCGGTTCGGATCGACGACAATCGCGGCCGTGGTCGCAACGACGCTCGGGTCTTCCGGGGCGACCTCGATGGCGACCGTATCCGCGGCCGTGACCTCCGCCTAGTCGACAACGACGGCATCTTCCGGGTGCGCGACGTCGATCGCGGCGTGGTCCGGTTCCGCGATGTCGATGCCGACGACCTTTTCGGGCGCCGCCTAGGCTACGTCAACGGCTGCCCGCCGGGGTTGGCCAAGAAGAACAATGGTTGCTTGCCCCCGGGTCAGGCGGCGAAGTTCATCGGTTCGCCGCTATCCGCTGCGGCGCGGCTCGCCGCGCTCGACCCGCTGCCGCCGTCGATGCGCAGCCTCTATTGGGACGACGACGATTATTATTATCGTTACGGCGGCAACTATCTATACCGGGTGGACCGGGACGACGACCTGATCGACTCCCTGATCCCCTTGTTCGGTGCGTCGTTGATCGGCCAGCCGTTCCAGCCCAACTATTACCGTAACTCATACATCCCGCCCTACTACAACGCGTTCTACCCGAACTCGCCGTACGACTGTCACCAATACGGCTATGGCTATGTGTATGAGACGGACTGCATGACTGGCCTGGTCGAGGACGTCATCCCGACCTACGACTATGGCTACGGCATCGGGCAGATGCTCCCAGCCAGCTATGGCTATTACAATGTGCCCTATCCGTACCGGAGCTATTTCGCGGACGAGGATGATTATTATTACCGCTACGCGCCGGGCGCGATCTACCGGGTCGACCGCGACACGTCGCTGATCACCGCGGTGGCGGCATTGCTCGGCGGCGGCCTCAGCGTCGGCCAGCCGCTGCCGATCGGCTATAGCGCCTATAACATGCCGCTCGGCTATCGCGATACCTATTACGATACGCCGAACGACTGGTACCGCTATTCGGACGGCTACATCTACCGGGTCGATCCGACGACCCAGCTGGTGACCGCGCTCGTCCGGGCGATCGCCTGACGCGAATCGATGGATCGCAATCGGCCCGGCGAGCGTTTGCCGGGCCGATTTCTCGAATTTCCGAGGAGAGAAGAAATGAACCGGAGCAGGATCATGCTTGCCCTGTCGACCGCGGCGCTGCTGGCGTTGCCGGCTTGCGAAAAGGCCGAGCCGGGCAACCCGGCCGCCGCTGCCGAGAATGGCGGCAAGGAAGGAACCGCGACCACCATCGCCGCCAGCCTGCCGAAGGACAGCCGCTTCATGGCTGCCGCCAAGGCCGCGGGCATCGATGCCACGCTGGCGGGACCGGGTCCCTACACGGTGCTGGTCCCAGACGATGCGGCATTCAACAAGCTGCCCGCCGGCACGTTCGACAATTGGCTGAAGCCGGAAGCCCGGCCGGAGCTGTCGGGTGTGCTCACCTACCATGTCCTGCCCGGCACGGTGCTCGCCGCCGACATCGGCAAGGCGATCGACGCCGGCAAGGGCAAGGCGCAGCTGGCGACAATGGGCGGCGAAGTACTGACCGCGACCAAGGACGGCGGCAAGATCGTCCTGACCGACACGGCCGGCAACAAGGCCTCGATCGTCGGCAACGAAGAGACCCGCTCGAACGGTGTCGTGCACCGGATCGACGGTGTGCTGACTCCGCGCAAGGCCTGACCGGCCCAAGGCTCCATTTCACCCCTTCCGCGCCGCCTTAGCCTCGCTATAACGAGGACATAAGACGCGCGAAGGGGCAGAAATGAAGGCGACGATCGAACGGGCGACCCTCCTCAAGAGCCTGGGCCATGTCCAGTCGGTGGTCGAACGGCGCAATACCATCCCCATCCTCAGCAACGTGCTGATCGAGGCGCGCGATGACGGCTCGATCCGCCTGATGGCGACCGACCTCGACCTGCAGGTCGACGAGAGCGTTCCCGCCCAAGTCAGCCAGGCGGGCGCCACCACTGTTTCGGCCCACACCTTCTTCGACATCGTCCGCAAGCTGCCCGAGGGAAGCCAGGTCGAGCTGTCCGCGGCCGAGGGCAAGATGCAGGTCAACGCCGGCCGCTCGCGTTTCAACCTGTCGACCCTGCCGCGCGACGACTTCCCGGTGATCGCCGAGGGCGAGCTTCCGACCCGGTTCGAGCTGCCCGCCCAGACGTTGCGGCAGATCGTCGACAAGACCCGCTTCGCCATCTCCAGCGAAGAGACGCGCTATTATCTGATGGGCATCTTCCTTCACGTCGCCGACGAGAAGCTGAAGGCCGCCGCGACCGATGGCCACCGCCTCGCCCGGGTGACGGTCGACAAGCCCGAGGGCGCCGATGGCATGCCCGACGTGATCATTCCCAAGAAATGCGTCGGCGAGCTTCGCAAGCTGCTCGACGAGGTCGAGGGGACGGTCGAAATCTCGCTGTCGCCCACGAAAGTCCGCTTCGGCCTCGGCAATGCGGTGCTGACGAGCAAGCTGATCGACGGCACCTTCCCCGACTATAACCGGGTCATCCCGACCGCCAACGACAAGCTGCTGAAGCTCGATCCGAAGAGCTTCATGCAGGGCGTCGACCGGGTCGCCACCATCGCCAGCGAAAAAACCCGAGCGGTCAAGATCAACTTGGACCGTGACAAGGTGATCCTCTCGGTCACCTCGCCTGAAAGCGGCACCGCGACCGAGGAGCTTCCGGCCGATTATGGCGCCGACGGGCTCGAGATCGGCTTCAACGCCCGCTACCTGATGGACATCCTCCATGAGATCGAGGGCGATACGGTCGAGGTCCACCTCGCCGATGCCGCCGCCCCGACACTGCTGCGCGAGAATGACAAGGCGGCCGCGCTGTATGTCCTGATGCCGATGCGGGTCTGACAATGCTGCTCGCATTGCTGCTGGCCGTCGCCCAGACGACGGCGCCTCCCGCACCCGCGCCCAACGTCAGCGGGGCTCCGGTTCGCGCCGACGCGATGACCCTTGCCGGCGTTGTAAACCCGGAGGGGCCGACGATCGACATGCTCGTCCGCAATTTCGAATCCGTCCTGCGTTCGGGGGTCAAGGAGA
>DASWTR010000443.1:0-2486 GCA_036402035.1 Sphingomicrobium sp. | reverse complement strand
ACCGCCTGCCGCCGGCCGATGGGCCCTATCGCTGGGTGCGCTATCACGGCGATGCCCTGCTGGTGAACATTTACACCGGCCAGGTCGTCGACGTGATTTACAACGTCTTCTGGTAAGGCTTTTTTGTAGACGGGGCCTAACCGTTGGTCGAAGGGGCGTTGCGGGATGCCGCGGCGCCCCTTCTGCCGTCTAACAACCGGGGCGTGCGACCGTCACGCCAGTGCAGGGGAATATGATGAAGCTGAAGCTGTTTCTTGTCGCCTCCATCGCGGCGCTGACCATTTCCACCGCATCGGCCGCACTTCAGGCGCCCTCTGCGGCACAGGCCCCCGCGGCGGCTGAAACGCCCCATGACCGGCTATTCCGCCTGTTCAAGGAAAGCGACGAGGCACAGCTCAAGCGCAACCCGCTGTTCGGTATCTTCCGCGGCGACCTGCGCTATGCCGATCAGTTCGGCGACTATATCACCGAAGAATATTACGCCGCTGAGAAAGCAGCTGGCGAGGCCGATCTGGCGGCGTTGCGGGCCATCGACCGGGCGGCGCTAAGCCCGACTGATCAGCTTGCCTATGACGTGTTCGAGTTCACCACGCTCGACACGCTGAAAGGCTACCAGCCGGACATCCTGTCGCTGACCAAGGTTCGCCCGCTTAATCATTTCTCGGGCTTCCACACTTTCTATCCGACCTTTTCGAGCGGTGCGAGCGGGGCGCCGTTCAAAACAGTCGCCGACTATGACAATGCGCTAAAGCGTCACGCCGGCTACGTCGTGTTGCTCGATCGCTCGATCGGCCGCTTCAAGGAAGGCGAGGCCGCGGGCGTGTTCGAGACCAAGATGACGATCCGCAACGTCATTGAACAGCTCGACACCCAGCTGAAGCAGCCCGTCGAGGAATCGCCCTTTTACGGTCCGATCAAGAAATTCCCGGCCGAGTTCAGCGAGGCCGACAAGGCGCGCCTGACTGCCGGCTATCGCGCGGCGATCGCAAACGACATCTATCCGGCAAT
The DNA here is from genome assembly GCA_036402035.1 of Sphingomicrobium sp. GTDB lineage: Bacteria > Pseudomonadota > Alphaproteobacteria > Sphingomonadales > Sphingomonadaceae > Sphingomicrobium. The sequence goes on along the minus strand of DASWTR010000443.1, from coordinate 1,478 downwards.
GAAGCGGCTGCGTGACTATCTGTCGGCCAGCTACCTGCCCAAGGCCCGCGACGGCCATGGCCTGATGTACATGAAAGGCGGCGACCGGCTTTACCGTCATTTGGTCCAATCGACGACCACGCTGCCGCTCACCCCTGAGGAGATCCACCAGACCGGCCTTAGCGAAGTCGCGCGTATCACGGGCGAGATGGAAAAGGTTCGCCAGGAGGTCGGGTTCAGGGGCACGCTGCATCAGTTCTTCGAGCATCTGCGCACCGATCCCAAATATAAGTCGAAGTCGCGTGAGGCCCTGACTCAACGCTATTACGACGTCGGCAAGGCGGTCGACGCCAAGCTGCCGACCTATTTCTCGACGATGCCGAAGGCGAAGCTGGAGATCCGGCCTTACGAACCGTTCCGCGAGAAGTTCGAGGCCGGCGGCAGCTACGCCCAGGGCACGCCCGACGGGTCGCGCCCGGGCATATTCTATTTCAACGCCTATGACCTGCCGTCGCGGACCACGCCAGGCATCACCACGCTCTACCTCCACGAAGGTGCTCCTGGGCATCATTTCCAGATCAGCCTGGCACAGGAGAATGACGCGTTACCGGCCTTCATGCGGTTCGATGGCAACACCGCCTATGTCGAAGGCTGGGCGCTCTATGCCGAGACGCTTGGTTACGACATGGGTTTCTTCAAGGACCCCATCCAGCGCCAAGGTACGCTCGACGACGAGATGCTGCGGGCAATGCGGCTGGTGGTCGACACCGGCATCCACTCCAAGGGTTGGACCCGCGAGCAGGCGATCGACTACATGCTGGCGCACAGCAGCATGGGCAAGACCGACGCCACCGCGGAAGTCGAGCGCTACATCGCCATCCCCAGCCAGGCGACCGCCTATAAGACCGGAGCGCTGACCATCCAGCGGCTGCGGCGCAAGGCGGAGGCGGAGCTGGGCGGCAAATTCGACGTGCGCGAATTCCACGCCGAAGTGCTGATGACCGGCGCTCTGCCGCTGGCGATCCTGGAGAAGAAAATCGACCGCTGGATCGCGGCGAAGAAGGCGAGCTAGGGCAGCGTTCGCGCGACTCGGATACCGATCGAATCGTCGACGTCGGTCGGTGTATAGTTCAGCCGTTCGGCAACACGCAGCTGCCTCGCGATGGTGCCCCAGGAGCCGCCGCGCACAACTCTCTTCGCGCAGGGGCCGACACGCGGCGAAGGGCTGGAGCCCAGGCCTTCATAGGATGGTGCAGAACAGTCCTCGACCCATTCGCCGACATTGCCGATCATGTCGTGAACGCCAAACGCATTGGGCCGGTATGAACCGACCGGCGCGGTATTAAGCGCGCCATCGGTGCATCCGAGCTCCTCGACGTAACTGAGCGACGGATATTTCGATCGGAAGGTGCGGTCGGTGCCGTTCATGAAGGGACAGCCGTCGGCCGCCTTGTCGCCCCACGGATAAGCGGACGTGGATCCGCCCCGGGCGACATATT
>DASWTR010000442.1:0-3041 GCA_036402035.1 Sphingomicrobium sp. | reverse complement strand
TGGCGTCGGCCGAGTGGTCGAACTGCAAAGCACCGAGATCGCCGGAACCAGCCTGGAGCTGTACGTGCTCCGCTTCGAAAAGGAAAAGATGACCCTTCGCGTTCCCGTCGCCAAGGCGGACTCGGTCGGCATGCGCAAGCTTTCGAGCGACAAGACCATGAAGGACGCGCTGGAGACGCTGAAGGGCAAGCCCAAGGTCAAGCGCACCATGTGGTCGCGCCGCGCCCAGGAATATGAAGCCAAGATCAACTCGGGCGACCTGACCTCGATTGCCGAAGTTGTACGCGACCTGTTCCGCCCGGACGATGCGCCGGAACAGAGCTATTCGGAGCGTCAGATCTTCGAAGCCGCCTCGTCGCGCCTGGCGCGCGAGCTGGCTGCGATGGAGCAGACCGACGAGAAGGCCGCGCTGGCCAAGATCCTCGATGTGCTCAACAAGGCCGCGGTGATCCATCATAAGGCGAAGGAAGCGGCCTAAGCCGCAGCCTTTAGCCGAACGAAAAGGGCGCCCCTCACCGGGCGCCCTTTTTGTTTGCACTGCCGGCGGTGGAAAGCCGGCCGGTCGCCTGTAGAATATAGAAGCCGTTCGCCGGTTTCCGTGGCAAGCTGGCGTTCACGCGGATCAGGTAAGATGCGCGTATCGATAGGGGAGGAGGCGAATTGGCTGCGCCTCGCTGTATGATGGCACTGGCAACGGGGCTGGCCCTGTCGGCGCTCGCCGGCGACGCTTCGCCCGCCGCGCAAGCGCCGAAGATCAACAAGCCGGTCCCCGTGCCGCCGCGCGAAGTAACGCCATTGCCGCCGGCGGTGATCGACAATGCGCTGGCGATCGGCGGCGAGAACATCAATGCTCGCAAGGAATTTACGCGCATGACCGTCGAGGTCCGAGTCAACGGCCGCGGTCCCTATCGCTTCGTGGTCGACAGCGGCGCCGACAGCTCGGTAGTCGGCCTCCGCATTGCCCGCGACCTGCAGCTGCCGCTGGGAACGCCGACCGTCTTGCATGCCACCACCGACAGTGCCCGCGTCGACCGGGTGCGGGTCGCGCAGCTGCAGCTGGGAAGCAGTATGGTCCAAGACCTGGAGCTGCCTGCCCTGCGCGAACAGGATCTAGGCGGCGAGGGTCTGATCGGGATCGACGCGCTGGTTCAGCAGCGGCTGATGATGGATTTCGAAAAGCGCACCATCAAGGCCGAGGACGCGCGCCAACCGGCCAAGCTGCTCGACGGCGAGATCGTCGTGACGGCGCGGCGCAAGCGCGGCCAGCTGATCCTGACCCAGGTGACTGCGGCAGGACTGCCGGTGGATGCGGTGGTCGACACCGGCTCGGAAATCACCATCGGCAACCTGGCGCTGCGCGACAAGCTGATCCGCGGCAACCGCAACAAGTTCACCACCGTCCAGGCGACCGGCGTTACCGGAGTTACGGTCGACCTGCAGCTGGCGCGGGTCGACGAGCTCAGGGTCGGCTCGGTAACATTGCGCGACGTGCCGATCGCCTTTGCAGACGTCCCACCCTTCAAGGTATTCGGCCTGTCGAAGCAGCCGTCGCTGCTGCTCGGCACCGACTTGCTCGAAACCTTCCGCCGGGTATCGCTCGACTTTCGCGCCCGCAAGGTCCGCTTCCAGCTAAGGAAATGCGGATCGACCGGGGTGATCATCAGCACCGCGCCGAGTTTCTGGTCCTCCCGATTGTCCACTTACGATCAAGCGGTGTGCCAGCGGTAAGGGGGCATCTTTTGCCATTGCCTATTCGATCTGCCTTGGTGTATTATATATGCAATACGCTAAAGGGAGGCCTTTGATGTCCATTCGTTTCGCTTCACTTGCCCTCGTTGGGCTGCTCGCCAGCGCCTGCCACGTGAACGGCCGCGCAGAGAATCGCGATCCCGGTAATGAAGTCACCCGCAGCTACCAGGTCGGCGCGTTCGACAAGATCGCGGTAGCAGGCCCCTATGAGGTCAATGTCGTCAGCGGCACTCATGGCGGAATCACCGCCAAGGGCGGCGAGAATCTGCTGGCCGAGACCGATGTCGTGGTCGAAGGCGATACGCTGAAGATCATGCCGAAGAAGCAGCAGGGCATCCGCTGGAACTGGCGCGGAGGCAAGGCGGTATTCACCGTTAACGCCGCAGCGCTGCACGGCGCATCGATCGCCGGGTCGGGCGGAATCACGGTCGACAAGGTCGCCGGCGACTTCGACGGCGACGTTGCGGGATCGGGCGACATGCGGATCGGCCAGATCGCCGGCGGCAAGATCAAGCTTACCATTGCCGGCTCAGGTGACGTCCAGGCGGCGGGCAAGGCCGACAGCGTCGACCTGTCGATCGCCGGTTCCGGCGACATAAACGTCGGCGGCCTCGCCAGCCGCACCGCTGACGTGTCGATCGCCGGGTCGGGCAATGTCCGCGCCAACGCCAGCGAGAGCGCCGACGTATCGATCATGGGATCGGGCGACGTCGAAGTGAGCGGCGGCGCCAAATGCAATGTGTCCAAGGCAGGATCGGGCAACGTCCGCTGCGGATGACGCCGCCGCTTTGACGCTTCGTTAACCATGTGGGGCGAGGATGGGCGGATGATTGACCGTTCGCCGATCCTCGCCCTGCTCGTGCTGGCCAGCTTGCCGATGAGCGTTTCCGGCGCCGCGCCGCAGGCCACGCGCAACTATTCGGTGACCGGCTTCGACCGGATTCGGATCGACGGGCCATACCAGGTGACGCTGCGGACCAATGTCGCGCCCTTCGCCCGTGCCAGCGGGACGCAGGCCTCGCTCGACAGCGTGTCGATCAAGGTCGAGGGCCGCACCCTGATCGTTCGCGCCAACAGCGGCGGAAGCTGGGGAGGCTATCCCGGCGAGGGCCGCGGACCGGTGACGATCGAGGTCGGGACGCACGGCCTCGCCAATGCCTGGGTCAACGGCGCCGGGTCGCTGATCATCGACAAGGTCAAGGGTTTGAGCTTCGACCTGGCCATCCAGGGGCCCGGCGTGGCGCGCATCGATGACGCCCAGGTCGATCAGATGAAGGTCGGCATTTCCGGCG
>DASWTR010000441.1:0-5813 GCA_036402035.1 Sphingomicrobium sp. | reverse complement strand
ACCGCTAGACGAAGGGGCCACTTGCGTGGTGCCGGGGCGCCTAGGCGATGCGCGGGATTCGGTCAAGCCGGAGCGGCGTCTTCGAGATGCATTTCCGCGGCATTGCCGCCGTTCCATTCGTCGCGCTTGATCGTCCCGGCCAGCCACCAGCGCTTGTCGGCGGGCGAGGACAGAAGTGCCTGACCGAGCTCGGTTTCGACGGCACGGAAGGCGATCAGCTTGAACGACTTTCCGTCGTCGCCGCAGGCGATCGCCCGGACATGGCCGTTGCCGACGATCCCGGGACGCATCAGCCGCGCTGGTCCGGCGGCGACGTGCGGCGCGGGCCAGCCGGCGCCATAAGGCCCGGCGGCATCCAGTGCATCGCACAGGCTCCCCGTGACACCGCCGGGTGCGAGCAAGGCATCGAGCAGAAGCGAGCGTCCGCCCAGCGCCGCTTCCACGTCGGCCGCGATCCGTTCGGCGAGGAAGGCACGGAGCGGTTCGATCCCGCCCGGCGCGACGGTCAGCCCGGCCGCCATCGCATGGCCGCCGCCGGCAATCAGCAACCCACTGTCTTTCGCGGCCAGCACCGCAGCGCCGAGATCGACCCCGCTGATCGATCGGCCAGAGCCCTTGCCGGTACCGTCCTCCTCCTCGGCGATGACGATCGTCGGACGGTGGAAGCGCTCTTTCAACCGGCTGGCGACGATGCCGATCACGCCGGGATGCCAGCCCCGGCCCGACACCAACAGGAGCGGTCCGCCAGCCTGCGCCTCCGCCTGCTCCATTGCTTGCTCGCAGACCAGCATCTCGATTGCTCGCCGTTCTTCGTTCAGCCGATCGAGTTCGGCAGCAATGGTCCGCGCTTCCTCGGGGTCGGTCGATGTCAGCAGCCGAACGCCAAGGTCCGACTTGCCGACCCGCCCGCCCGCATTGATCCGCGGCCCGAGCGCGAAGCCGAGATCTCGGCAGGTGGGTGCCTTGACCAGCCGGGCCGCCTCGGTCAGCGCAGCGAGACCGATGTTGCGGCGGTCGGCCATCACCTTGAGGCCTTGGGTCACGAAGGCACGGTTGAGGGTCTTGAGCCGCGCGACATCCGCGACCGTGCCAAGCGCGACGATATCGAGCAGGTCGATGATCTTTGGTTCGGGCTGCTCCGCGAAGCGCCCGCGCTTGCGCAGCTCGCGCAACAGCGCCACGCCGAGCAGGAAGGCCATGCCGACCGCGGCGACATGCCCGTGCGCCGCACCGAGCTCGCTCTCGTCAAGCCGGTTGGGATTGATCAGCGCCAGCGCGACGGGAAGGCTGGTGGCACATTGGTGATGATCGCAAACGATCACCTCCAGCCCGGCATCGGCCGCCTCCCGCAGCGCCTCGAATGCCTGCGCGCCGCAGTCGACGCAGATCGCCAGGCTCGCGCCCCGCCGCTTCAACTCCACTAGAGCGGCGCCCGACGGGCCATAACCCTCCATCAGCCGGTCGGGGATGTAGACTAGTGGCTCCACCCCCAGCCGGCGGAACAGCAGGGTCAGCAGCGCGGCGGAGGTTGCGCCATCGACGTCATAGTCGCCGAACACTGCGATCGTCTCGCCGTTCTCGATCGCGTCGGCCAGCCTCGCCGCCGCCTTGTCCATGTCACGAAAGGCGGAAGGGTCGGGCAGGAAGTCGCGGATCGTCGGTTGGCGATGCCGGAGGAGGTCGGCCTGCTCGACGCCGCGGGCCAGCAACAGCTGGTCGACCAGATCGCGGCCCAGTTCGTCGCCGCCGTTACGCCGCCAGCGCCACGGCTGGCCGAGCAGGCTCTTTTCGACGCCGCAGGCGAACGGGCTCATGCGAGCAGCTCGGCGCGCAACGCCTCGGCTTCGCTTCTGGACAGCGCCGGGATATGGTGATCGGAAAAACCGCCACCGCCGGCGACGCCAAGGCGCAGCGTGCAAATTCCAAACAAGCGACTCCACCAGCTCTCGGCCAGGTCGACGCTCTGGATCTTTCGGGTCGGAACGATGTTGCGGCGGTGGCGCCACCACCCGGTCTCGACGAACAGCGCTCCCTCGCCCAGCGCGTAACGCGTACGCCTCCAGTCGAGCCAGCGCATGCCGATCGCCAAGCCCGCACCTGCCAGCCACAGCAGGCCGATCGGGCCGAGGAAGGGGATCGCGACGAGAGTGGCGAGCGAAGCAGGGATCAGGATGCCGACGAAGCTCGTGACAAAGGCGCGCGACACCTGCCGCCAGGGCTGGGCGGCCGGCTCGATCGGCCAGCCGACCGAATGCAGGATGTCAGCAGACTCGCCGTGCCGAGCCAGTGGCGCGACCACATGATCGCCCTTGGCGCCATCCTGGGCGAGGCTCTGCAGCTTCAGCACCCACCAGCCGAAGCGGCGCCGCACCGGCCCGCTAGCGAGGATGGCGGCCTGCACGCGCTTGGCAGGGATGGAGACGTCGGTCAGGGTAAGCAGCCCGCGCCGGCGGCGAAAGCCCGCTTCGGTGCGGTCGAGGCGGAAGCCATGCTCGCGCAGAACCGTACGGACGACGCCGGTGCCGATACCGAGCAGAACCAGCAACAACGATCCGGCCACCGCGGCGCCGACCCGATGCCCCATGATGAACTCGCGGACCGGGCCTGAGCGCGCGAACAGATCGATCCAGAATTGCCGCTCGAACGGGTCGAAACCGAGCGCGTCGCCCATCGTCTGGGTGATGCCGAACAGGGCTGCGATCACCGCCAGCGAGAAGTTGAACAGGCCAGCGGTGAGAACGCGGCGCGTGTCCATCGCGTAGATCGGCTCTGCTTCTTCAGTCGCGGCTACGGCGGCATCGGCGGGGCTAACCGCGATGCCCTTGCGCGATCGGATATGTTCCCGGAGCGCCGCCGCCCGCTCGAGCGAGATGGTGTCGAGGACGCCTTCGTCCTCCTTGGCGCCGGCCGACGCGCCTGTCTCCAGCTTGACCCGGGCGAGGCCGAACAGGCGGTGAAGCGGGCCCTGTTCCAGGTCGACGTCGGTCACCCGGTCGAACGGAATGGCGCGGCTGGTGCGGCTGAGCCAACCGCTGTCGATCCGGATTTCATCCGCGCCGACGCGAAACTCCAGCTTGCGCCAATGGATGTAGAGCGATCCGATCGACAGGACCATCGAGCCGATCACCATCGCCGCCGCGAGCCACCACAGGCCCTGGGCGGCCAGCACGGCGCCGCCTGCCAAGAGACCCCACCCGCCCTTCAATACCTTGGGAATACCGGTCAGCAGGTACAGCGGATGAAGCCGCTCGGGCGGGCCGAGCAGGTCGTAGTTCGCAGGAAGAGCGGCAATTTCGCTCATTCGACGTCGGTGCGTATCTCGGAGCGGATCGCGTCGCGGATTTCGGCCGCGCGCTCTGGCGACAGGCCGGGAAGCATCACGACGCTGTTGTGGGTGCCCGCCGTGTGCACCACCAGCGTCGCGGTGCCGAACATCTTGTCGAACGGGCCGCGCGTCACGTCGATGTGCTGTACCCGTACAAACGGCACGACGGTGTCGGTGTGGAACAGCCAGCCGCGGACGGTCCGCAGCAGCCGTTCGTCGAGCGCATAGCCGAGCCGCTTGTAGACGCGGTCCGGGGCCACGGTGATGCCGCTGAGCCCGATCAGGCCGATCACCATCGGCAATATCCCCGAAAAGGGCGTGCTCATCAGAACGGTCGCGTTGACCACCAGCGCGACGATGAACAACGGCACCCAAAAGGCCGCGGCGCGGGCGCGCAGGGCGTTGCGATAGGATGGTTCGACCGGCTGAAGGTCGGCCGGAACGGCAGTGGCTGTCATGCGCCGATAATACAGCGCGCGCGTTGGGTCACAAGTGGGTCAGAGGGGCTTGTGATATTCGGTCGCGACGCGGCGAACCGTGCCCGTGCTGGCACGCATCACAATGCTTTCAGTGGTGACACAGCCGCCCTTGCGGCGCTTGACCCCGTCGAGCAGCGAGCCGTCGGTGACTCCGGTCGCGGCGAAAATGCAGTCGCCCTTGGCCATGTCTTCCATCGAGTAGACGCGGTCGAGGTCGTCGATCCCCCAGCGGTGGGCGCGGCCGCGCTCGTCGTCGTTGCGGAACAACAGGCGCCCCTGCATCTGCCCGCCGACGCAGCGCAGTGCCGCAGCGGCCAGCACGCCTTCCGGAGCGCCGCCGGTGCCGAGATAGATGTCGACCCCAGTGTCGGGATCGGTGGTGGCGATCACCCCGGCGACGTCGCCGTCGGGGATCAGCTTGATGCCGCAGCCCAGGCCCCGAAGCTCGGAAATGATCGCTTCGTGCCGCGGCCGGTCGAGCACGCAGGCGATGATCTCGCCCGGCTCGACGCCCTTGGCCGCGGCCAGCGCGCGGACATTGTCAGCGACCGACTTGTCGAGGCTGATCGTGCCTTCGGGATAACCCGGACCGATCGCGATCTTTTCCATGTAAACGTCGGGCGCGTTCAGGAGGCAGCCCTGTTCGGCGATGGCGAGGACCGCCAATGCGTTCGGACCGGCGTTGGCGGTGATGGTGGTGCCTTCCAGCGGGTCGAGGGCGATGTCGATCGCCGGACCGTCGCCGTTCGAGGTGCCGACTTTTTCACCGATGTAGAGCATCGGCGCCTCGTCGCGCTCGCCCTCGCCGATGACCACGGTGCCGTCCATCGGCAGCTCGTTGAGCGCCTGCCGCATCGCCTCGACGGCAGCTGCGTCCGCCGCGTCATTGTCGCCCCGGCCGATCCATTTGGAGGCCGCGATCGCGGCGGCTTCGGTCACCCGAACCATTTCGAGGACGAGGACGCGGTCGAGGACGTGGCTGGCGCTGACCATGATTACTCCGGCTGGGTAGAATTTATACCCGCCGATAGGGAGGAGCGTCGCGCTTGTCGAGCGTACGGCTAACGCAGCCGTGAGCGCGGCGTCGGGTCGAGGAACAGGCGTTGAGGAGGGCGCTCCTCCAGGTCGAACAACTGCTCGCGAAGTGCCGGCCACTGAGGATCCGACTCCAGTCGTGCCAGTGCCGTTTTCCACGCGCCTTCGCTGCTCACTCGGGTGGCCCATAGGAACAGTTTCTCGCCTTCGCGCACCGGAAGGCGGGGGAAATTGTTGGCGGTTTCCTCTCGCACCAGGGCTGCTTCGACGGGAATGCCGGCGCGGTCCAAGGCCGGGGCTAGGCGATCCCTGAAGAAGGCCGTGAAACCTTCATCAGGAGCTTTCCAAAGATAGTGAATGCTGACCACGGTGAGGCGGGCGGGAACGATTGCGCCCGGTGCGGGCAGCGGCGCGGCGGCGGAAAAGCTCGAACCCGGCCAGGCGGGACGCATCAGCAGGACATTATCGTTGTCGACCAGCATCGGATTGGCGGTTGCCCTGCGAGACTGCCAGAAGGGCCCCAGGTAGAAGGACGTCAGGGCCCGTTGCCGGGCGCCCATGTCCGGGAATGAACGGACCCAGGTGAATCGATCGGGGTCGGAGCGGTCGCGGAACTGGCCGAGCAGGGTCATTCCTTCCGCCTCCTGCGTCTCGATGAATTCGCGCTCGAACAGTTCGATGAAGCGGTCGCGGTCGCCGGTCGTGATCTTATACTGCCGCAGCTCGATCACCGGGTGCGGCTCGGCGGCCTGCGCGACGCCGGCAGCGCCCAATATTGCGGCAAGCATCATCATGCGGTCCTCATGAATTCCATGACCCAATTGGTCTCCCAATCGTCGGAGCCGGGCCATGCGAAAGCTTGCTGCCATCGGGCTGACGATTCGGTGATCCGGTCCCACAGGAAGCGGATCATCACCGGGCGCCCGCGCAGCTCATCGTCGCCGAAGAAAGTCCCGACGCCGTCGCGAAAGCTG
>DASWTR010000440.1:0-4366 GCA_036402035.1 Sphingomicrobium sp. | reverse complement strand
TCGACCTCCTCGGTCAGCTTCATCGTCCCGATCTGCGCGGCGAAGGCCGAGCCGGAGCGGCCGGCGACCATGATCGCGGTCATCAGCGGGCCCAGCTCGCGCAGCGTGATCCGGCCCACCAGGTTGAGGGTGTAAACCTCGGCGCCGAACTGGCGCAGCTGGACGGCGCCCTGCTGGCCGATGACGATGCCGATCAGAAAGCTCATCAGGCCGATGATGCCGAGCGCCCGAACGCCGACCAGGTCGAACCGCTGGATTACCGCGTTGACCCGGAAACGCTTGGGCCAGCGGATGATGCTGCCAAAGGCGATCAGCACTGCGCCGAGGAAGTTGACCAGCCCGACCAGCGTACGGCCGGCGTCGGCGACCCACTCGCCCAATTCGGAGAGGACGCGGAGCGGAGCGGCGGGCTCCTCGGGCCTGACGCGGGCCGGCACATCGGCCTCGGCGACCTGATCGAGCAGGCCCCGTATTTCCTTGCTGGCGCCGACCACCTTGGCGCCCCGATCGCGCACCGTGCGGTAAATGATCCAGGCGCCGACGGTGTCCATCTTCTGGACACCGCTCAGGTCCAGCGTGAGCGGATCGGGGAGGGCGTCGATTTCGCGCTGGGTCGAACCGGCGCGGGCAATAGTGATCGCGCCGACGCAGCGATACGCCTGCTGTCGGGCTTCCGGATCGGCGGTGGTCGACGGGGCGGCCATTTCGCGGGCGAACCTGCGCGAAATCGCCCGAAGCGGCAAGTCCGGCGTGATTTGCCTCTTTGTTGCCGCGGTTGATGCCTTATAGCGCCAAGCCGATGACTAGCGACGCGCTGGCCAAACCGCTGTTCGTGACGGTCGGGGACAATCCCGCCCGAGCATTCGGCATGGGCGCCGCAGAGCGCGCCAACGCGCTGGCGATCAAGGCCAAACTTGAGCCGGCGAACGAAGCCGAAGCCAACCGCTCGACCGTCTATGCCGACCTCAGCTGGTCCTGGGACCCGGAATGGCTGGTCGCGCTGGCGGACATGCCGGGAAGCGTCCTGACCAAGAACGGCCAGCCGGTGCTGGCCCATGTCCCCGCCGACGGGGATGCCGCGCCGGCGCTCGCAGCGATGTTGTCGGGTGACAAATATGAAGGCGGAGCACTCGAGCTGGTCGATGCCGACACCGCCGACTTCAGCTACCGCAAGCTCCGCAAGCGCGACCGGCCGTTCGTGATGCGGCTGGAGCAGTCGAACGTAGAAGCGACCGAGCGCGCTGCCTATGACGCCAGCTACAAGGGCGTCACCGACGTCCTGACGCTCTACCTGTGGCGGCGGCCGGCGTTTCACCTGACCCGCTGGGCGGCGCAGGCGGGCATGACGCCCAACATGGTGACGGCGATCGGCGCCGCGCTGTGCGTCGCCGCTTTCTTCCTGTTCTACAATGGCTGGTATTGGACCGGCGTTCTCGCCGGCTTCGGCTTCATGGTGCTGGACACGGTTGACGGGAAGCTGGCCCGCTGCACCGGCCAGTCGTCGAAATGGGGCAATATCTTCGACCATGGCGTCGACCTGGTCCATCCGCCCTTCTGGTGGTGGGCGTGGGCCGAGGGGCTGGCCGCCTACGGCCGGCCGCTTGAGCGGGTCTATGAGCTGTCGATTATCGCCGCAATTGTCTTCGGCTATGTCGCCCAGCGCATCATCGAAGGCATTTTCATGCGGCGCTTCGGCATGCACATCCATGTCTGGCAGCGCATCGACAGCCAGTTCCGACTAATCACCGCCCGCCGCAATCCCAATATGGTGATCCTGGTCTTCTGCCTGGCGCTAGGCCGGCCGGACCTCGGAATCGAGCTGGTGGCGCTATGGACCATCCTCTCGCTGATCTTCCACGCCGTCCGGCTGGCGCAGGCCAACAGCCTTTATTATCGCCGCCAGCCGATCGTCAGCTGGCTGGGATGAGCTGGACGGCCGTTGTGCTGGCCGGCGCCCGGCCGGGCCGCGACGCTTTTGCCGAAGCCCATGGGACCGACCTCAAGGCGCTGATCCCCATTGCCGGCTTGCCAATGGTCGCGCGGCCTGTTGGCGCGCTCCTGCGATCACCGGCAATTTCGCGGGTGCTCGTGTTGACCCAGGAGCCGGATCGGATTGGCGAGGCGTTGCCGAGCGATGAGCGGCTGTCGTTGAAGGCGTCGGACGCGACCATCGCTTCGACCCTGGCCGACCTGCTGTCCCACCCCGCAACCTCGTTCCCGATCCTCGTAACGACCGCCGACCACGCCCTGCTCGATCGTGAGATGGTCGAGGATTTCTGCACCAAAGCGGCGGGCTCAGACGTCGCTATCGGACTGGTCGAGCAGCGTCCGCTCCTTGACCGCCTGCCCGCCACGCAGCGAACCTGGATCAAGTTTCGCGGCGGCGCCTATTCCGGCGCCAACCTGTTCGCGTTCGGCGATGCTAGGGCGGTGAAGGCCGTCGAGTTGTGGCGGTCGGTCGAGCAGGACCGCAAGAAGGGCTGGCGGATGGTCGCCGCGCTTGGGCCAGCGGTGCTGATGGGCGCGATTCTTCGCCTTCGCACCCTCGAACGGACACTGGCCTCGGTCGGCAAGAAGTTGGGCCTTTCGATCCGCGCGGTCGAACTGAGCAACCCGCTCGCCGCGGTTGATGTCGACAAAGAGGCCGATCATGCGTTGGTCACCGCCATATTGGAGGGGCGAGCGTGACCGATTTCGCGATCTACGACATGGACCGGACGGTGACCAAGCGGGCGACCTATACGCCCTTCCTGATCCACTGCGCGCTGCGGAGGGCACCTTGGCGCCTCCTGTTCCTCCCCTTCGTGGTCGCATCGATGCTGGCCTATGTGCTGAAGCTGATCGACCGCGGGCAGCTGAAGGAGATCAACCATCGCCTGCTGCTGGGCCACAAGCGGCATCCGCATGAGCTGAAGCCGCTGGTCGAAAGCTTCGCCGAGAAAATGCTGGCTAGCAACGTCCGTCCCGGAGCACGCGACGCGATCGCCCGCGACAAGGCGGAAGGCCGGCGAGTGGTGATGGCCACCGCCAGCTACCGCTTCTACTCGCGCGAGATCGCCGAGCGGCTAGGGTTCAACGACTGCATCGGCACCAACTCGATCCTTGGCCTGGACGAACGAGTGCACGCCAAAATCGACGGCGAGAATTGCTACGGCCCCGCCAAGCTCAGGATGATCCAGGCCTGGCTGGCATCGAGCGGGCTCGAGCGCGGCCATGTCCGCTTCTATTCCGACCATGCTAGTGACAAGCCAGCGTTCGAATGGGCCGACGAGGCGGTCGCGGTGAACCCGCACGATAGGCTCGCGCGGTTGGCCGCCGAGCGAGGCTGGAAGCAGGTCGACTGGGGTTAGACCGCGCGGAGCGCGTTGTCGAAATCGGCGATCAGATCCTCGGCTTTTTCGACGCCGATCGAAATGCGCACCAGATTGTCGCTGATACCGAGCGCGGCCTTACGCTCGTCGGGGACCGAGAGGTGGGTCATCGCCGCCGGCGCCGACGCCAGCGTCTCCGTCCCGCCGAGGCTGACCGCCAGATTGGCGATCTTCAGCCCATCGAGGAAGGCAAAGGCCTCGCGCTCGCCGCCCTTCAGGTAGAGCGAGAAGGTCGATCCCGCGCCGGTGCAGTGGCGCTTGTAGATATCCGCCTGGCTCGATCCCTCTTCAAGGAACCCCAGGTAGCCGACCTGTTCAACCTTGGGATGATCCCGAAGGAATTCGCAGATTTTCCGCGCGCTTTCGCCGGCCCGGGTCATGCGGAGCTCTAACGTTTCGAGGCTGCGCAGCAGCATCCAGGCGGTGTTGGGGTCGCAGATGCCACCCATCACGTTGCGCATCAGCCGCACCTTGTCGAGCAGCGCCTGCTTGCCGACCAACCCGCCTGCCACCAGGTCGCTGTGTCCGCCGGCATATTTGGTCAGGCTGTAGACGCTGATGTCCGCGCCCTGGTTCAGCGGCTTGGCCCACAGCGGCCCGAGGAAGGTATTGTCGATCGCAATCGGCGGAAGCTCAGCCTGCCCGCCGAACGCCGCCGCGCGGGCCGCGTGCACCGCCTCGACGTCGACGAGCGCATTGGTCGGATTGGCGGGACTTTCGAGATAGATCAGCGCCACTCGTCCCTTTTGCTTGGCGCGGGCCATGACCTCGTCCAGCTCCTCGCGCGTCGCGCCGGCGGGGAAATCAATATAGTGAACCCCGAACTGGGTCAGGATCTTGTTGATGATCGTCTCGGTCGCCGCATAGAGCGGGCCGGAATGAACCACCACGTCGCCGGGACGGACGAAGGTCAGCAGCAGGATGGCGATCGCGGTCATGCCGCTGGAGAAGGTCAGCGAGGCTTCGGCATCCTCCCAGATCTTCAGGCGATCCTC